>JAICUO010000031.1 GCA_025935815.1 Streptosporangiaceae bacterium | reverse complement strand
GCGGCCATGGCGGTCGCGCTGCGGCGAGCCGGGCCGGCGATCGTCGCCAGCGCGGCCACGGTGGTCATCAGCCTGCTGACCTTGTCGCTGGCCGAGTTGAACTCCACGGCCAGCCTGGGGCCGGTGCTGGCCATCGGCGTGACGGTGGCGCTGGCCTCGATGATGACGCTGCTGCCAGCGCTGCTGGTGATCTGCGGGCGCTGGGTGTTCTGGCCGGCCCGGCCCAGCTACGGCTCGGCCGAGCCGACCACCCGGGGCCTGTGGGCGCGGGTCGGCCAGCGCATCGCCGTGCGCCCCCGGGTGGTGTGGGTCGCCACCGCCGTGGTGCTCGGGGCGATGGCCCTCGGGCTGACGGGCTTGCAGGCGCACGGGCTGACCGCCGCCCAGTCCTATCGCGGGCACCCCGACTCGGTCGCCGGCCAGGAGGTCCTCGACCAGCACCGCTTCCCCGGCGGCGGCGAGGGACAGCCGGTCCAGGTGTTCGGCAACGCTGATTCGGGGGCGCGGATCGCCGACGCGCTCTTGTCGGTCAAGGGACTCACCGGGGTCAGCGAGCCGGCCCAGGTAGCCGGGCACAGCTACGTTGAGGCCACCCTCACCTCGGCGCCCGACAGCCAGGCCGCCTATGACACCGTCGACCGTGCCCGCGCCGTCGTGCACGCCATTCCCGGCGCCAACGCGGTCGTCGGCGGCAACACCGCAGTGAACCTGGACGTGCAGCGGGCGACGGCACACGACCGGAACCTCATCATCCCGGTCATCCTCGCCGTGGTGTTCATCATCCTCGTGCTGTTGCTGCGCGCGATCATCGCGCCGGTGATGCTGATCGCCACCGTGGTCTTGTCGTTCGCGGCCGCGCTCGGGGTGAGCGCGCTGTTCTTCAACCACGTGTTCAACTTCGGCGGCGCGGACACCTCGTTCCCGTTGTTCGTGTTCGTCTTCTTGGTGGCGCTCGGCATCGACTACAACATCTTCCTCATGACGCGCGTCCGCGAGGAGGCGCAACGACACGGCAGCAAGCGCGGCGCGCTCACCGGCCTGTCGGTGACCGGCGGCGTGATCACCTCAGCGGGCGCGGTGCTGGCGGGCACGTTCGCGGTACTGGGCACGCTACCCGTCACGTTCTTGACCGAGCTCGGCTTCGCCGTCGCGTTCGGCGTGCTGCTCGACACCATCATCGTCCGCTCGGTGCTGGTGACAGCGCTGAACCTGGACCTCGGCCGCTGGGTCTGGTGGCCGAGCCGGCTCTACCGCCAGCCGGCGCCGGAGACCAGGAGCGTGGAGAGCGAGCCCACGAGCGTGGGGTAACCGCGGGCGGGCGGGCCTCAGGGACGCTTGCGGAAGGGACGAAGCGCGCGGAAGCCGGGCTCGTGGCGGCGGCCCGGACGCCGCGGGCGCCAGTCGGCCTGGAGGCCGTGCTCGTCGACCCAGCGGCCCGCCAGCATCGGTTCCAGGATCCTCATCATCACCGAGTAAGTGCCATCTTCGGCCGAACGATCCCCGGCCTTCGCGCCCGCTAGCAGCCCCCTGATGACGGCGGGCGGGGCGATAGCGGCCCAGTCCGCTATCTCCCGGGCGACGCGCGGCCGGGCGAGGTCGGGGTTGACGATGAGCTGGAAGATCCTGCTCAGCTCATCGGCGTGCAATTCGCGGCCGTCCGCCCGGGACGGGTGAATGCACCAGGTGGCCTCGGCTAGCGACCGCCGTGCCTCGACCCGGTCGCCGAATTCCGGGACGGCGCTGAGCGTGAGCACTTCTTGCAGGACCGACCGGAAGTCCTCGGCGTCCCGCGTCCCGGCGAGCCTGATGAGCAGGTCGGCCATCGAGGCAGGCGCGGGCCTGGCCAGCGGCGGCTGGGCCTCGGGTCCCGGCCGGGCTGGCTCCCACGCGCCTGGCTCCCACGCGTCCTGCTCCCGTGCCGCCGGCGCCTGCCCGGCCCGGCCGCCGGCGCGTTGCTCCCAGGCCCGCTGGTGCGGGCCTTGCTGTCGCGGTGGCAGCGGCGGTGGCGTTCCCGCCCGGGAAAGCGGGCCGAGCGACCCCGGCTCGGGGAACGACCGCGCGGGCGCGCGGTCGGGCTGCGGCTCATCGTCGTCCAGCGCGGGAACCGGCGCGTCCCCGTCGGCATCGGACGCCCAGTCAGGCTCCGGTGACGTTTCCCCGGAAACGTCCGGAGGCTCCGGAAGGTCCGGGCCGGCCGCCGGCTCGAGGGTACCCGAGGACACCGGGGAACGCGGGCCCTGGGGGGAGCGCGGGGTCTCGAGGTCCTTGTCGGCCCACTTGACGTACAGGAGGTCGTAAATCACGGCGAGCCGGGCGTGCAGGGGCTGCTCCACGGCGCAGTCGGCGATGAGGCGGGCGACCGCGTCGCCGCCGCCCGCCCGGTACTCGGCGACCAGCCAGTCCGCCAGCCACGCCTGCGCCGTCCCGGCCAGCGCGCCATGCTCGCTGAGGCCGCCGTCGGGCGAGTCGAGGTGGACCCCGGCCTCACGGCGCGGCGCCGGCGGCCCGTCGGCCGGGCCGGCGATGCTGGCCTGGCTGGCCGGCTCACGGAAGACGATGTCGGGCGCCGCCTTCGGGTCAGCGGAGTCCGGCGGCGGCTCGAACGTCGAGAATGACCAGCCGCGCCGGACCGTGCCGAGCAGGGGTCGGATGATCCGGCACAGCCCCCACAGCAGCGGCGCGATCTCCGCGGCGGGGCCGAGCGCCCGGCCATCCCCGGCCACGACCGCCAGCGGCGCCCCTGGATCGGCGAGCGCGACGGCGACGACCTGGGCCAGGCCATCGGCCCAGGCCGCCTCGTCATCGAGTTCGCGGGCCGCCTCCACGCAGAGGGCATCGAGGTCGTCGGCGCTCAGCGGCGCCAGCTCAGCGCCGGCCGCCACCTGCCCGGGACGCTGTCCGGCCAGCGACGGCAAGCCCGCCCAGCACAGGGCGATGGCCACCTCGGGAGTCAGCAGGCTCGCGCTGCCGACCAGGGCGCGGGAAACCAGGGGCCGTCCCCCCGTCCCGGCCTCGCCGCCGGCCCGCATCCGGTACCGGAACGCCAGGGCGGCCAGCGAGCCGTTCGGTGGGAGCAACTGATAGCGCACGCTTTCCACGGGTGCGTCGGCCGCCGGGTGGCGCACCCAGGCTTGGATCCGGCTGTCCCAGCCCCGGGTGGAGTCGGGCGACATGGAGCTGGCGATCGGGCTGAGGTCCCGGACCGGGTGCCAGCGATACTCGATCTGGTGGATCTCCCGCGGGTCCGCCACCTCACCCCCAGTCCTGCGCCCGGCTCCTCTCACCGTACCCCGCGGGCTGTGTCAAGCCCGATCGACACGCTGGCCAGCCAGGGCCGACTTGGGCACGCACCCGATCAGGGGGACGGGTTCCATGCCTCTTCGAAGCCGTACTGGGTGACGTAGCGTTGCGCGAGCACCGGTTCCAGGATCTGCCGCATCCGGGTGAAGGAATCACGGCCGAGCCCGAACCGCCTTGACTGAGCCCCGAGCCTTGCCGCGGTCAGGAGGGCGTTCAAGGCGGGGGGCTGCGCCCAGGCTGCCCACTCCGCGATCTTGCTCGCGACCTCCTTCTCGCCCAGGTCGGGAACCACGATGGCCTGGTAGATATCAGCCAGGAGCGTAAGCAGGTAGTCGGGGGTGGCGCCATGGATCCGGACGATATTTCGATACCACTCGTCGCTCAGCACGATCCGCCGGGAGCGGACGCGTTCTTGTGCGTCCAGCGACAGGCCCTCCATGAATTCCAGGTTCCGGTTGAACTCCTGGACGTCACGTGCCTCGCCAAGGTTCTTGAGGAAGGCGCTCATGGAGGCGGGCCGCCGCGGCCGTGGCTGAGCCGGCGGCGGGAACTGGGGAGCAGCCTGGGGTAGCGGCTGGCTCCATGGGCCCGCGGGGTGCTGCCGCTGGTCCCCCATTGGCAGCGGCGGAGCGGCGCCCGGATCCCGGGCGTACCCGGTACCGGCCGGCGACTGGCCACTCGACGGCCCGGATCCCGGGCCGGCCGTTGGCTGGTACCCCTGGAATGCCGGAGTATCCGCGTAGTGCGGCGGAAGGCTGGGTGCCTCGTTGCGCGCCGCCTGGGATGGCCGATCACCGGGAACCGCATCGTCAGTGAGGTCGGCCCGCACCACGGGCTCATCCCACCGGGCGACGTGCCCGGACTCGACCGCGGCGGACTGCTGGCCGGACCCCTGGGGGACCGAGGCGACCGCCTCGGCTGCGGCCGGCGACGGCTCCACGGCCCCCGATGGCTCCACGGCCCCCGATGGCTCCACGGCCCGCGACGGCTGCACGGGCTGCGATGACTGCATGGCCTGCGACGGCTCCACGGCCTGTGACGGCTGCACGGCCTGCGATGACTGCATGGCCTCGGCCGGGCCGACGTGCTCGGCGAAGTCCCCCTGGTCCTCAGGCCCGGTGAATTCGCTGGGCGGGGCGGCCGCTGGGCCTGGGTCCTGGCCTCGCTGGTCCTTGAGGGACACGTACCGAGCAGGCTCGGTGGATACCAGGACCGGTGACCGCGTGGCTCGCAGTTCGTCGCTGACCTTCAGGAGCCTTCCCTGAACTGCCTGCTCGGCACCGCAGCACTTGGCGATGAACTGTTCCAGGCCTTCCCCGCACCGTTCGGCGTACTCATCTACTAGCCAGCCTGCCAGCTCGAGTGAGTCGCCGTAGGGGCGCCCGGGATCCAGCGCGTCGGGGGCGAGGGGGCGGACCCTGACCTCCTTCCGCGTCCGGGTTGGTGCTCCCGCTGACCCGTCCTGCGCCTGGCGGAAGACGATGTGCGGCAAGATCGCCGGGTCCAGGTCGCCGAGGGGCAACTCGAAGCTGGAGAAGGACCAGTGGGGACCACGCGAGCCGAACAGCGGGCCGGCGATCCGCCACAGGCCCCACAGCAACGGCCCCTGCACGCCTTGACTCGGGTGCCTCGTGATCAGGGTGTCCCGGATATGCACGGCGAGCGGGGTCTGCGGCTCGGACAAGGCGGCGGCGAGCACAGCCTGCAGGCCACCCTGGCCAGCCGCCTCCGCGTCGAAGGCCGCGGCCCGTTCGGCGGCCAGTGCCCTCAGGTCGTCGATGCTGACCAATGGCAACTGCGTGTCGCCCGTGACCGTGCCTGGCGGCGGGCCGAACAGGGTCGGCGACAGCCCGGTCCGGGACATCGCGATCGCGATGTCGGGGGTCAGCAGGGCTGCCTGGCCCACCAGCACGCGGGAGACCAGGGGACGCCCGCGGCTGCCGTCCGCCTGCTCGGCCGCCCGTGAGTCCCGGTATCGCCAGGCGAGCGCGGCCCGCCCGCTCGGCTGGATCTGGTAGCAGACGCTTTCTGACAGCGAGGTGCCATGGGGGTGACGGACCCAGTCCCGTATCCAGGCGTCCCAGCCCCGCCGCGACTCCTGCGACATGGTGCTAGCGACCGGGGACAGGTCCTTGGCGTGCTGCCAGCGGTACTCGATCTGGTGAAGAATGGCCTCTCTCGCGCCGGGCATCCTAAACGCCCACCTGATCAGCTTCCGGGCCGGTCAGTATCCCGGTCATCGCCAGCATGGCCAAAAGCGGGGGCACGACGCGCAACGGCTTGACGCCACGCGGGTACACGCCTTCCTCGCTGTCGCCGACGCCGCCGGTCGGCGACGTCACGTGCAGGGTGGCCTTGTCGAACTCGTGGTAGGGCTGGGCCAGCACCCGCGCGCTATGCGCATCGAGGTAGGCGTAGACGTCCGCGCTCTCGCGAAGGAACTCAACGGGGTCCAGTGACGCGCCCTCGGACCTGAGCCACCGGGCGACCGGCTCCTCGAACCGCACCTTGTCCGCCTTGTTGAGGATGATCGAAGCGCTCACCGGCTTGGCGACCGGTCGTTGCCGCATCACCTGCAAGACGTTGCTGAAGGTCTCATCGCCGGCCCGGCTGGTGGTGATGTAGTCGGGGTCGAGTACGAAGAACAGCCCGTCGGCGATCCAAAGGAACTGCTTGGTCTTGTCGGTCCTGGCCAGGTCACCGCCGGCGACGTCGATCAAGATGACAACCCGTTCCGGCCCGTTGTCCTCCTTCACGATGAAGGCGTCCGCGAACCGGGTGCTCACGTCTTCCGGGGTGCCCGGAAGCACCTGATTGTGCCTCATCAGCGGTTGCACGAACTCGTCGAGGAACCGCTGGTGAGTGGCCGGGTCGAGCGGGGTGACGCTTATCCCGTACTGCGATAGGTCGCCTAGCGCGCCGACCATGGACGTCAGCAGGTGCGTCTTGCCCGACCTAGTCAAGCCGACGAACCCGAGCAGCACTGGCAGGCCGAAGCGACCGTAGTTCGCGGGCAGGTAGTGGACGACCTGGGTGTCGTCGTCCGATCCCGGACAGCGCACGTGCGCCCCGTGCAGGCGATAAGCCCGCTGCATGCGGTTGAGGTCCGGCGGGAGCGGGATCGGCACGTACTCGTCCAGCAACGGATCCCAGCGCCAGTTCTCCAGTGCGTCCCAGTCCGGGATCTCCGTCAGGCACATGGGGCACATCACCACCTGGTCCGGCGCGACAGCCGGGCCGCGCTCACTCGCCGGCGGCACGGGCCGCGCGGGAGCCGGCGGGCGGGGCGGCCCTTCCGCGGCTTCGGCGGGGCCAGCTGGCCGGTGCGGGGGCCTCGGTTCGTCTGGCCTGGCAGCCACGGTGGTGGTCTCCCTAATGGGGGCGTTCCCCGCTCGGGGACGGGGAGGCAGGCTGGTCAGCAGCCGGACGCGGCTGCTGGCGCCGGCCGCCTGGGGAACCCCGTGCCGGGTGAGGGCTTGGCGAAGCTCTTCGTGGTCATCCGCGAACCGGTGCGCGAGGTCAGTCGCCAGTTGCGCGTACCCCTGATCGGGCGGTAGCGGCGCGGGGGCATCGTTACGGAACGACACTAGGAGCCCGGGGGTGTCGCCGTCCCGGCTGGATACGGGGGCGTAGGTGAGGAACGAGACCGGCTGGCGGTCGCCGATCATCCGCAGGATGGCTATGAGGCCCCACATGACGGCGTCGGGATGGCCGGGCGCATTCCAGGGCATCGTCACCCGCCGCTCCCCGTGGAGCGCGTGGGCGAGCAACGGGATGAGGGCCTCGACGGCAGGCGCCGAACGGGCCTGCTCTTCGACCTCGTCCCGGCGCGGTCCCGGCTGGCCGGCCGCTAGCTGAAACCCGCTCGTGCCAAGGGCCGCCGGGGCCTGCGTGAGCTTGCGAAGTTCCAGTGCGTGAGTCGCGGTCAGCGCGATCGAATCGCCCACCAGCACCAGCGCGTACTGCCAGTCCAGGCGTGATCCGGCTTCAGCCTGCCAGCGGATGAACGCCGCCTGCTGTCCGAAATCCAGGTACGCGCTCCCCCGGTGGTTGCCTGTTCGCAGCCACGGTTCCAGCCGCCGCTCCCAGCGGATTGCCTGCTGCCGGTCCCGGAGGGACGTCGCCGTCTGCAGGATGCTGATTCCCACGCTGGCAACCCGCGCCCGGAAGACGATCTGGTCGATGACACTCATCACTCACCACGTCCCCACCGGCGCTTGTTCCGGGTGGTGTCCTCCCCGGGCGTGCGCGGCCCGGGCGGATACCCCGGCGGGCGGCCGGCCGGACCTGATCCTCCGGGGCCAGCCATGCCCGCGGGGCCGGCCATCCCCGCGGGGCTGGGTTCCCCGGCACCGCCACTGCTCTGCAAGCGGCTCGTCCAGGCCAGGTCCGCGTGGAGCCCGGGCGGGACTGGCGCGCTGGGGTGCTTGCGCCCCCGCGCCTGGAGGAATACCTCTCGTGCCGCTATCAGGCGGGTGGCGGTGCCATCCGCGCTGGGAAGAGAGTTTCGCCGCCCAAGCCCGTACTCCAGCAGATCGCTGGCGGTGGGCCGCCCCTCCGGGGGGCCGAACACCATCCCGAGTTGCCCGCGGAACATGTCCTCAAGCCCGGTCTCGGCGAGCTGGCCGCGGTGTTCCAGGTCCTCCCCGTGACTGGCTACGTAGTAGATGAGCCGGCCGGCCGCCCACGCATCGTCGGCCGGGCCAGATAGCCCGTAGCAGGTACCGGCGCGCTGCTCCTTCGGAACCCACAGGTGCGATCCGGCGACCGGCGTCCTGGCCGTGCCGAAGACTGTGCTCCGGCTGAAGTCCGTGACCTGCACTCGCCCGCGCTGGCCGTCCCAGAGCACCGTGTCCGGGCTGATCGCGCGGTGGACGATGCCGACCGTGGCCAGCCAGCACAGCCCGGTCAGCAGGCTGACCGTGAACTTCTCGAACTCCTCGGTGAGCAGGTAGGCGCCGACCTCGCGCAGTGGCAGCCCTCGATAGGGCAGCCACAGCGTGTAGGGCTCGGCCGAGACGGCCTCGTCGCCGTATAGCCGGGCGACCTCGGGCGGGTATCCGCTCCAGTCGGCGGCGTCGTGCAGCCGGCGCCCGGCGAGGATCTCGTTGTCCAGCCGCTGGTAGCCGTCAAGCCGCCGATCCCCTCCCACCGGCCGGTGCTGCCGCAACTCGGTGCCCCTCGTGGTGCCAGCGGCGGCACTACCGGGAGAGCCACCCGCCGCGTCGCCCTCGAGTACCACCTTGCGGGCCATCAGGTATTCCCCGGCGGGGGTCTCGGCCTCCGCGATGTCCGCGTCAACCACCTGCGGCTCGCCATTGACTCGCCGGAACTGCAGCTTGTCCCGCATCACAAGAACTCCGTCGCGCTTGAAGAGTCTGGCACGGCCGACGGGGCCCAGCCTGAATTCCCGGCGACGACGCCGGGCTTGAGCGGGACCAGGCGCAACAGCCCTGCGAACGAGCCCGAGGAGGTCCAGACCGGCTGCTCTCCGGGCAGCGAGCCGAGGGCATCCTTACTCAGGCGGGAGGCGAACCGGATGGTCAGCGGGGGCGCCGAGACGTTGAGCGCACGGAAGTCATCAGTTCCGCACAGCTGCCACATCTCCTGGTCCGGGGGATAGAGCAGGGCGGCCTTAACCTCCGCGACGTCGTCCACGCTGGCGTAGATCACGTCGGACACGCTGGATCCCGCCCAGGGCGGCCGCGCGGACACGCCCCCGTCTCGCACGTGCCGCTCCCACTCCTTGAGCAGCGCCGCCGCCCGGTCATGGGCGGCCTGGAAGGCTTCCTGCCCGCCTGCGCTTGGCTGGGCTGATTCGCCGGCGATCACCCGGAGCACTAGTTCGCGCAGCACCGGGATCAGGTAATCGCTCAGCCGGGCCAGCCGTGCTCCGCGCGCGCCGGAAGGGAGGTCGCCGCGGGCGTCCGCGTACTCGGTCAGCGCCTTGCGGAGGCCATCGAGCGCGATCCGCATCCGGGCGACGTGGCCCGGGGACGGGGTGGTCGGCGACCATTCCCGGTTAGCGACGGTGAGGATGAGGTCCGTCAGCGCCCGCGCGGCGGCCACCGCCCCGTCAAGGCCAAGCTCGCCGCGCGCCTGCGCCATGTCTGCCTTCCGGGGCGGCTTCGGCGGAGGGGACCCGAGGCGGGCGATCAAGGTGGCCGGGCAGCGTTGTTCGACCTCGGGCAGGTAGCTGGCGCTGCCTCGGCGCTGGACCTCGCGTTCGGTCTGGGTAAGGCGGCGGGCGACCAGCGGGAGCGTGTCGCCTCCCTGGAGGGCCGAGGCAATCGCCTGATAGACCGGTGAGTGCTCAGGAACGGCCGGGGTTGCCTGGGCTTGGCCGGGAGCGGGGTAGTCGGCGGGGAACCGGACCCCGGCGGCGAGCACCACCTGACGCTGGTTGGCGGTGAGCTCGCCCGCGGTGCTGGCGCCCTGGAGCGTGCCACCGATTAGGTCACGCAGGTCCGCGAGGGCCGCGCCCGCTTCGATGACATGGTTCTGGACACCGCCGTCACCGCGCTTGAACACGCCGCCAAGCCCGCTCAGCCTGCCGAGCGCGTCTGAAGCCGCGTCGACCGACTCGGCGACCTCGTCGCGGTAGCGGACTACCGGCCCACCCGGGACGAGGATGGCGCCACCGGTGACGGCGGGCAGTAGGGCCTGGAACGAGCCGTCGGCTCCCGATCCCCGGTCACAGAGCCGATGGATGGCCACCGCGAGGGCGGCCGCGAAGGTCGCGGCCTCGTCGTCCGCCCCCGCCAGCTTCAGTCCGGGGCTGGCGACGCGGCCGGGTACCTGGCCCTCGAACTTGTCGTGCACGCGGTCGTAGACGCCATCAGCGGACAGCAGCTGAACCAACTGGTCCAGGCCGCTCATCGTCGCGCCGACGTGGCCATTGGCCACCGCGGCGGGTGCCGCCCGCCAGTCGATGCCGAGCTCGTCCCCTACCCAGAGCACTCCGGCCCCCTGGTTTCCGCCGAGGTTCCACGGAAGCCGCAGGTTCCGGTCGTCCGCCGGGCGCGGGCCAACCGCCACGCACAGCATGCTGTATACCCGCCCCGAGCTGACAAGGCGGTGATACACCGGCCCGTGCGCGGTGAGCAGGGCGGTGTCGTCCAGTACCAGCAGCCGCTCTATTCGCGGCGGCCCGGTGCGGATATCCACCAGCTTCTGCGCGGCCTGATCTGCTTCCTCGACGGGCAGCCCGTTCAGCGGAAGGATCTCGACCGTCATCCGTGCGCCCCGGCGTCCGCCTCCGCTTCCAGGTCGCGCAGGGTCCAGGCGACAGGGGCGTCCTTCCCGGTGAACCGGTGATCCAGGGCGGCGGGCAGCGTGCTCACCCAGAAGCCGCGCATCTGGTCGGCCCGCGACTGGTGGTTGTCTCCTCGCTTCTTGATCATGTCATCGAGGATCTCGACCTGCCCCTCGGCCAGGTCCCGCAGGACCAGGTACAGCTCGTGGGGCAGCGGCGGCCGCTCGTCGAGTCCCTCCGGCAGCTCGCGCATGAGCTGTCCGCAGAACCGGCGGTGCAGGTCGTCATCGTCGAGCGCCCACCGCTCGTAAGAGCGCAGCAGGCTCCCCCACGAGGATGCCCGGCCGAGCGGGCTCAGTGGCAGCGTCATGGTCACGCCGCCGAGCGTGAAGTTGATCCGGTCCGGTGACGTATCCGGTCCCTGGATCGACGCCCGGCCGTTCCACAGCGCGCACAGCAGCCGGTGCATGATCGAGACGCGGTGCCCCTCACGGGTGGCCAGGTAGCTGAAGTCGTAGCCAGTGCGCTGCCGCCAGCGCAGCAGGTCGGTCGGCTCGGGCCGGTCCAGCGCGCGGGACCACCGCCGGAGCACGTTCTTGACCTCGTCTACCTCGGTGACGCCCATGCCGGTGCGGAAGAGCACTACCGAGACCACCTCGGTGTCGGTACGCCGGTACTCCGCGGTGATGCGCGGCCCGATCGGCAGGTTGACCGTGGTCCTGAGATACTCCTCGACCACCCGATTCTGCTGGGCATCGGCTGGATAGCTGATCAGCACCGAGAGCGGCCCGGTGCCCTGCGGCGTGTAGTTGGCCGGCAGCATGCCGGCGAGCTTGCCGCCGATCTCGTCCCGGTACTCCTGCTGGAGTCCCGGTCCGTCCTGGCTCCGGTGCCCGGCGGCCTGCAGCAGGAGGTCATGCAGCCGGGGCAAGATGGGCTGCTGGCCGGGGGAGACAGCCCGCAGGAACGTCTTGACCTCGGTCTTCACCCGGTCCCTGAGGTAGGAGATGGCGTGCTCAGGTGAACGATCGACGCTCTCCTCGTATGCCTTGGGCCAGGTGTCCGCGCCCACGAGCGCCTTCAGCAGGTCAGCCTCGGTCGAGTTAACGCTGATGATGCCGTCCCTGGCCATCCGGTCCGTCATACGGTGGATGACCTGGTGGTAGAACTGCTCCATCCGCCCGGCGCCGGCTGGCAGCAGGTAGGACACGCCGACCCGCTCGCGGTACAGCTCGCCCGAGCGCCGGTTGAAGTCCTGCGCATCCGCGCGGGCGAAGTCCGACAGCGCCCTGGTCAGTGCGGAGACGTGGCGCTGGAGCTCATCGAGGGGGCGGCTCCAGCGCTGGGTGTGCGGATCCCACGCGTTTGCCCACGCCACGTGCGTCTGCCACTCGTACCACGTGTTCTGGACGTTGCGGGCGACGACGACGGGCTCGTCGTTCCACTCGACCTTCTTCAGGAACCGGTCCTTCAGCTCCGGTGGGACCGGGGGGACGGGGCCGTATCCCGGCGCAGCCGCCGGCGCCGCGCGCCTGCGGTGGAGCAGGCCAGCGGCGCCGCCCTGCTCGGCCTCACCGGTGAGGCTCTGGTGCCCGAAAACGACCCGCTCCAGCCGGAAGATGTCCATCCGGCTGAGGAGCTGGCGGGCTGCCCCCGTCGGGTGGAACCCGGTGACCAGCGCCGCCACGTCCCGGTCGAGCTGCGCCCGCAGCGAGCCAATGCCGACCAGCATGGACTCGCGGCGGTCGTGCAGCGCGGCCGCCACATCGCGGGCGCCATGCGCCGCCGGGGGCTCGGCGAACGGAACTCCCGGGCGCCGCAGCAGGTTGGATACCCCTGCCCTAGTCAGGAAGTCCTCCCCGTCGGCCCTGATGGTCTCCACCCGGGGATTGGGGGCGGAGATCTGCTCGATGGCGGTGCGCAGCAGCCGCGCGCCCACGATCTCGGCGAGCTCGTCAATAGGCACCGACAGCGAGGCGACGAGCGCGGTGGACACACCCCGGTTGCCGATCCCGTTCTCGGCTGGCAACTGCCGTTGCACGGCCTTGTTGATGAAGCTGTCCGCGAACGACTGGTGGTGCTCGCCCGATGTGTTGTCGCCATCAGCCATCTCGGTCCCCACCAAGGAGGTCACCAGGGACGCGATCGACCGGTGCATGTCCGAACGGGTGGCGCCCTCCGGGCGTGAGAACAGGAATCCGGTCTGCACCGTCCCCGTCTTGATGACGATCCGCGTGTGGTCGGGGTAGACGACCGCGACCTCCTCCTGGTCACCGCGGACCTGGTCGTGCGAGGCGCGCAGCTCGGTTCGCGCGATGCTGCCGTTCTGCTGGTCAACCAGGCGGAACAGGTCCAGCAAGGCGCGCCCGGCGTTGAGCTCAGCGGCCCGGCCGCCGCCCAGGCCCTCCGGGAACGCCGACGGCATCAGCACCAACGGGTAGATCTTCACCCTCGGGATGCTGCTCTGCTTCAAGGTCTCCGCGATGAGATGCAGGTAGTCGTAGAAGATCCCGGCGCCCGTCCCGCCGGCCACCGAGAACGCGACGAAGACGTCCACTCCCCTGATCTGCATGGGCTTGCCGTCGTTCAAGGCAGTCAGGTCCGCTCCGGAGCCGGCGAGCCTGCCGACCGCGTCGCGGATGGCCTGCACGGCGGGCCTGATGCCATCGTCTTTGAACGTGCCGAAGAGGGCGGCCCGGCCGACGGTGGGGAACTGGCCAGCGCCCTTGTGCAGCGGGCTCACCTTGGGCTCATCCGGGGTCGCCTCCGGGAGCCAGGGCTTGACGACTGAGTCCAGCTCCAAGTGCAGCCGCACGGCGAGGTCCGGGTAACTGTCTGCCTCCGGGACCAGCCCGGTCACATAGCCGGCGGTGAGCTTGGCCGCCGGGGCGTCCTCGAGGCTGGGGACCACGCGCTGCGGTAGCCGGTCAAGCTCAGTCTGGTTCACGTCCGCGTACACGAACTGGACGCATCCAGGCAGCTGGTACGGCAGCATGCCCGGCCGGTTGTGTTTCGTGCGGAAATCGTTGCCGTCGGGGCCGCAGATCTCCTCGCGCATCAGGCGCTCGAGCTCGGCGCCGACGTCGCAGCCGGTGCCGCCCAGTCCGACGAACAGGACCGGCTGGTACAGCTTCATTCCCATGTTTCATTCCCCCCTCTGTGCGTTCGGTGTGGTCCCCACTACAGCCACTCGTCCTTCGGCGCGGGTGGGATGTACGGCTGGCTCAGGGGACGCGTCGCGTCCGGGTCATATGCGCCTGGCTGCGGGTAGGCCGGATTCGCCGGGCCCGCGGGTGGCGCGGGCGGGTAGCCGCCCGGCGCGGGCGCAGACGGCACGTACCCGGGCGGAGCTGGCTGGTAGGCCCCGGCGTCCGGCTGGTAGCTCCCGAGAGTCAGCCCGCTCCCGTTGGCGGCGGCCCGCCCCGGCCGGCTGCTCCGGCCAGGCGTCCGGCGACGGCGGCTGGTGTCACGGACGGCGAGCTCGAGCCCGTCCTGGTCGATGTGGACTCCCGGGCCGCCGACGACCACGTCAAACGGCTGGTGGCCGGTCGGTGTCGTCAGCTTGACCTCACCGCCGGCCTTGGACCGCCTGACCATGAACTCGGAGAATCCGGCTTGCGGGTAATCCAGCCATGGCTGAGCCGGCTGCGCCCCGTTGCCGTTCCCGACGATGGTGAAGCCGCTGCCAATCCCCGCGACCGGGGCGCCTGGGGCAGGGGCAATGGGGTCCACCTTGTCACGGATGATGAACCGGAACGTGTCCGCCCACCGGCTCGGCGCCTTCAGCTCCGCGAGCTGATCGCCGTTGCGGCGCAGGATCGCGACCAGGCCGCGTACGTCCTTGCGGTCATGGATGACCTTCCGGCGCAGCAGGATGCCCGCGATTATCAAGGCGATCGCGATGAGGGCGCCGATGAAGTCCCACAAGTACTTGGCGATGAAGCCCGGCGGCCTGGTCACCGTGAGGGTGAGCTGGGCCTGGCTGAGCTGCTGGCCAGTCGCCAGGTCGATGGCGCGGACCTGAAGCCAGGCCGTGCCGGGCGGCGAGTCCTTGCCGATCGCGATGGTGAACGGGATAACTGGCGGATTCCCGGACGGCACGCTGACCAGCGACGAGCTCGTGAGCGAGGCATCGGCGCCGCTCTTATCGAGCTCCAGGCGGACCTGCTTGGCGGCTCCGGTCTTGTTGGTGGCGATGAGCTGCCCGGTGACGGTGCCGCCGGACTGGACGGTGTTCTGGACCGGGAATTGCGGCGTGACAGTGAAAGCCGGGAGGCCGTTCGACACCGTCACGTTCGCGGGGAACTGCGTGGCATACAGTCCGTAGCCGGCCGCGGTGCCGGTGAACGTCAGCGTGCCTTCGTGGTTAGGCGCCTGGAAGGTGCCCTTGTAGTTGGCGACGCCGGTCACCGAGCCCGCCGACTCGCCCGCGGTGGAGACATCCACCCGGGTCGGGCCAGGCAGCCCGTCACCACTGGCGGCAACCCCGACGATCAGGCTCTTGAGCGTGCCGGGGTCAGTGATCGGCCCTTCGGGGCCGAGCAAGCTGAGGGTGACCTTGATCGGCTGGCCGAGCTTGGCCTGCAACGGGTCGGCGTTCATGATTGCGCGCACGGCGCCCTGCCAGAACACGGTCGCGCTCACCAGCTGGCTCTTCAGCCCGGGGGGCGCGGAGAGGGTCACCTGCCAGGGGCCGACATCAGCGCTGCTGATCTGGTTGAGGTGCAGCACCTCGACCGGGGAGTTGGCGGCGCCGCTGATCGCGGTGGAGTCCGTCCACTGCGAGCCGTCAGGGCGGATGAAGCTCACCTGAACGCCGGGATCGGCGCGGTCCACGCTGATCGCGGCGTCGCTGGCGATGGGCGGGATCGTCAGCTTCAAGGTGGCATGGTTGGTCAAGATCGTCTGGTCGCGGCCCTCGCCGATGCAGGCGGCGTCTCCGTACAGCTCATCGAGCGCGTTGATGGCGTCGGTCGGACTGGTCACCACGGTCGCGTGCGGCTGGGAGACCGCGCGGTTGCCGCAGGCTGTCGCCTTGGCTCCGCCGGCCGCGATCTGGTTGAGGTAGTCAGTGGCCTTCGGCGTGATGGCGGTCCCGAAGCCCAGCGGCCATATCTGGACGCCGTCGGACTTCGCCGCGGCCAGTTGCAGGTTAACGGCCTGCTGTTCCCCGACTTGCCAGCTCTGCCCGTGCGCGGTGTAGCGCGGGTCATGGGATACGTCAACGGCGCCGTCGGTCATCATGAAGATGACCTTGATCGCCTTGGCGGGCGACTGCTGACCGTAGGTGCTGCCCGGGTCGAAGTAGCCCATCGCCTGGCCGAGCGCGGCCGCGTAGTCGGTGTCGTCACCCTCTTGCGGGGGGCGCCGGTGCAGCTTGCTGACGCAGGAGGCCAGGTATTCGAGGTTTTGCTGGCCGCCGGCGATCGTTGGCTGGCAAACGACGTCGACGGGGTTCTGGCTCGGCGCGGCCCCGTTGCGGCCGCCGAAGCCGACCACGGTCACCCGGCTCTTCGGGTTGAGCATGGACTGCACGATCATCCCGGCGGTCTGCCGTTCGGCGGCGACCCTGTCCGGGGTCTCGCTGCCGGACTCATCGACCAGCATCACCACGTCAAGGACCGCGACATCGGCCAGGCTGGTGCCGGCGCCGGCCGAGCGGCTGGTACTGGCCGGAGCCGCTGTCGCCGCCCGCGCCGGAAGCGCGCCCGGCACGGCCACGAGCAGCGCGAACAATGACGCGGTAACCGTGACTGCGACACGGGAAACGCGCGACGCCCGGCCGGCGTGCCCCACTCCCCCAAAGCTTTGGCCACCGGTGAATTGCGATCTCGGCCCCACAGCACCCCCAACGCTAATAGCGGGTCCTACCAGCAGATATGTACGGCGAGCGTTTGCGACCAACGATATCTCCTGAATCAGGTAACGAACCATGACGCCGCCGGAGTTTCCGCCGCGCGGAAGAGCCGCGGTGATCGCCCTTAGTCCTGGCCGGCCAATCACCCGCATGACTCCTTTCACCCGGCTCCGGGCCGCCGCCCGCCCGCTGCCCGCCAAGACACTTGCATAACTCCCGCCACAAGAGAATCATGGTGTTGCACGAGCGCTTGGGCGACGCCTCGATTGACGGTCCATATCGGCGACGCACCGGCTCGCTCACCAGGCGGCGAGGGCCGTGTTGCGAAAACGTAACTTTCGCACGCCAATAGAAAAAGGCTGGAAAAGCTCCCCGGAGAATCCCGAAGCGCGCCGAGCACGGGGCTGGGCTAACCATCGCCAGTTCCCGGCGGGCCGGCCGCTACGATCTGGAGAGCCAGTTCCCGCCGCCCCGATGCCAGGAGCAATGCTTCATGCCACAGCCCGGAACCCCGCTGGCGAAGCTCGGCTTCTTGACCATCGGCCTGTTCGACGGAGACGACCCCGGGCCCGGTCATCGCAGCACGCTGGAGGTCATCGAGCTCGGCGAGCGGCTCGGCTTCGACAGCGCGTGGTTGCGGCACCGGCACCTGCAGTACGGGATATCGTCGCCGGTCGCTGTCATGGCCGCCGCCTCCCAGCGGACCTCGCGGATCGAGCTGGGCACCGCGGTCACCCCGCTGGGCTGGGAGAACCCGCTGCGGCTGGCGGAGGACCTGGCCACCGTGGACATCTTGTCCGGCGGGCGGATCAACCCCGGCGTGAGCGTCGGCCCGCCGCGGGACTACGACGACGTGAAGCAGGCCCTTTACCCCGATGCCAGCGACCGGGAGGACTTCAGCTATCAGCGGGTCGCGCGGCTGCTCAGCCACATCGCCGGGGAGCCGGCCGCGTCCTTCAAGGGCACGGTGGGGTTCGAGGAGTACTCCAACCAGGTGCAGCCGCACTCCCCCGGGCTGCGCCAGCGGATGTGGTACGGCGGCGCCAGCCTTTCATCGGCCCGCTGGGCCGGTGAGCACGCGATGAACTTCCTCACCTCCAGCGTCATCCGGGCCGAGGAAACGGAGGATTTCGCCGAGGCCCAGCGGCTGAACATCGCGGCGTTCCGGGCCGCGCACCCGGACGGGGACGCCGCGCGGGTCTGTCAGGGGCTGGTCGTCATCCCGACCGACAGCGCGACCGCCGAGCAGCAGGCCAGGTACGCCGCCTACGTGGCGGCCCGCACCCCGCGCACCGCGGCCCCGATCGGCCCGCAGCGGATGATGTTCGCGCGCGACCTGCTCGGATCCTCAAGCGAGATCGCCGAGATGCTCTACGGGCACGCCGGGTTCCGGGAGGTCACCGAAGTCGCGTTCGCGCTGCCGTTCACGTTCGAGCACGCGGACTACGTCCAGATCCTCACCGACATGGCCGGGAAGCTCGGCCCCGCCCTCGGCTGGACGCCCGTTTCTCCCGGGCGGTAAACACCAAGGTTCTGCCGCAATAACGTGACGGTGCCCGGGCAAGCCTGCCCGCGCCGGCGGCGGGAACCCGCTTTTGCCGAAGAGTTTTTCTATGGCGAAGAGCTTTCATCGTATGCGATGAAAGCTCTTCCGGGTAAAAAAGGTCTTCGAGATTGCCGTGAACATGGTGACGGCAGGGCCTCGAGAGCCGGGTGATGTCCGAGCCCCGGCGGGGCACCCGACGCGCCACCGTTCACCATTTCTCCGTCCAGGATCGCCCGAAGCGGCGCTCGCGGGCTCGCTTCGGCTCGCGAGCTTGCGCCCGAAGCTGAGAGGAGGCTGAGACTGCCTGCCGAATAGGCGTTTACCAGCGATTACAACGTTACGTATCATTGATGGCATGCAGCAGCCAGGCGGAACTCGTGTGCTTCTCCGTCGGGTTCCCGGAATCGCGGTGAGCCTCGTGCTCCCGGTGTTCCTGGTGCTCAGGCTGGCCGGCGCCGTCGACTGGTCGTGGTGGTGGGTGCTCTCGCCGCTGTGGATCTCCGCCCTGGCCTTCTTGCTGGCCGGCGCGCTGGCGGCCACGGCCTTCACCCTGGTCCGGTGGGCGGTGCGCGCGTGGGTGTGGCTGCACTTCCGGCGCAGCCTGCTCCCGGAGCTGTCGCTCGCCGACCCCGCGATGTGGGACCGGATCGAAGCCGAGCGCCCGGTTGCCCGCGAGCCCGAGGGCGCGGAGCCCGGAAGCTAGGAGACTTCCCAGGTCAGCTGGCCCCAGGCCAGGGAGGTCCCCTCGGCCAGGCAGCCGTCGACCACCACGTCGGTGCCGAGCGCGCTGACCCGGACCTCCGGCAGGACCGGGGCGAGGGCGCTCAGCTCCTTCGTCACCGCCTCGGCGAACCCCGGCGCCTGGCCGACGCCGCCGCCGAGGACGATGAGCGCCGGGTCGAGCACGGTGATCACGCAGCAGATGGCGCTGGCGACCAGGCGCACCTCGCGGGCGACCACGGCGGCGGCCCGCTCGTCCCCGCCCGCCGCGGCCTCAAAGACCGTCCGGGCGGTCAGCGGGCCGGGCACCCCGGCGCGCACCGCGGCGCGAACGATCCCGTCGGCGGCGGCGACCGTCTCCAGGATCCCCCGCCGCCTGGTTTCCTCGGGATCAACGCGATCATCGGGCGGCCCGCCGCCGGCGGAGTGAGCGGGACCGGGGGCGGGACTCGGGCTGGGGCCCGGGCTGGGACCCGGGTCCAGGCCGGCGCCGCCCAGCGGCATGAAGGCGATCTCCCCGGCGACGCCGTGCGCGCCCCGGTGCAGCCGCCCGCCCAGCACCACGCCCATGCCGATGCCGGTCCCGACGTGCACGAACGCGAAGTCGTCGACGTCCCGGCCGTGGCCGTGAGCCCGCTCGGCCAGCGCGGCGGCGTCCACGTCATTCTCGATCGCCAGCGACGGGCCGAACGCCTCCCGCAGCCGCGTGAGCGCCTCGGGCCGGTCCCAGTCGGGCAGGCCGCCGGTGAGCGCCATCACGTTACGGTTCGGGTCGTAGATGCCCGGCGAGCCGACGACGGTCTGGGTGACCGCGGTCCGCTCGATGCCCGCCTGCGCGCACACCTCATCAGCCAGCCGGACCAGCTCCGTCACCCGGTCGGCGACGCTCATGGCGGTCACCGGAAGGGAAAGCCGGGCGCGGACGACGCCCGCGAGGTCGGCGACCGCGCCGTGCAGGTACTTCAGGCCGATGTCGAGGCCGAGCACGAACCCGGCTTCGGGGCGGATCTCATACAGCAGGGCCGAGCGGCCGGGGACCCCGGTGCGCTGCCCGGCCAACTGCACGAGCCCGGCCCGCTCGATGTTGGCCAGCGCGAGGGAGACCGTCGGCTTGGACAGCCCGGAAACCCGGGCCAGGTCGGCGCGGGAGCACGGCCCGGAGGCGCGGATGTGCTCCAGCAGCAGCTGCTCGTTCAGTGCCCGGATCAGCTGCGGGCGCGCCGCCGAGAAGCCGGCGGACACGACGCTCGGGGCACCGCTGAGCTGTCCTGACCCGCTGAGCTGCGCTGAGTCGGTGGGCGACTCCGCCAAGGCCGCGGCCCCCCTTTGCAGCGATCACGGTTTTGCGACGAGGGCTAGGCAAGCCCTGATAGTTAGGATACTGTCCTAACAATCCTGGCAGAACAACCCACTCTCGGCAATGCCGCCACTCAACGCCGACGCTCACACTCCCCGCCTCGGCCCGCTCAAACCCGGGGCTGACAAAGCGAAGGACCATCGCGATGAGACGCCTTATCCTCACCGGTGCCGCGGCGCTGCTGGCCGCTGCGCTCGCCGCGTGCAGTTCCAGTTCACCCTCCACTAGCAGCGGATCTTCCAGTCCGGGCAAGGGCCCGACGGGAACCCTGACGATCTCCAACGAGCAGGGCACCCAGTGGAACTGCAGCTTCAACCCGTTCCTGCCGGGCAACCTCGGCGAGGGCGTGACCATGGGCCAGGTCTATGAGCCGCTCATGTTCGTCAACACCCTGCAGAACGCCAAGGTCACGCCGTGGCTGGCCTCCGCCTACACCTGGAGCAGCGACAACAAGACGCTGACGTTCACCATCGCGAAGAACGTCACCTTCAGCGACGGCACCCCGATGACCGCCGCCGACGTCGCGTTCACGTTCAACCTGATCAAGAAGGTGCCCGCCCTCGACGTCAACTCGGTCTGGTCGGTCCTCACCAGCGTGACGCAGGCCGGCGACACCGTCGTCATGCAATTCAAGGCCCCGTCGGTCCCGTACTTCTACTACATCGCCGACCAGGTCCCGATCGTGCCGCAGCACATCTGGTCAACGATCAAGGACCCGGTGAACTACGCCGACGGCCACCCCGTCGGGACCGGCGCGTACACCGTCAGCCCGTGCACGCCGCAGAACATCACCTACGTGGCCAACCCGCACTACTGGCAGCCGGGCCTGCCCAAGATCGCCAAGGTGCTGTACCCGGCGTTCACCTCCAACGACCCGGCCAACACCTACCTCGCGACCGGTCAGGCCCAGTGGGGCAGCCAGTTCATCCCGAACATCGACAAGTTCTACACGTCCAAGTCCCCTGACAACCACTACTGGTTCGCGCCGATCGCCAACGTCTCGCTGATCCCCAACCTGACCAAGCCCGGCATCAACGACGTCGCGGTCCGGCAGGCGATCGCGTACGCGCTTGACCGCAACAAGGTGGGCCAGATCGGCGAGTACGGCGAGGAGCCGGGCGCGAACCAGAACGGCATCGCGACCCCGACGTTCAGCGCCTGGATGGACAACACATCGGCCGCCAAGTACAACTACGGCTACAACCCGGCCAAGGCGCAGGCGCTGCTCACGCAGGCCGGCTACGCCAAGGGCGGTGACGGCATCTACGCCAAGGGCGGCCAGAAGCTGGCCTTCACCGTCATCAACATCGGCGGCTACTCCGACTGGGTCGCCTCGATGTCCGTCGTGCAGTCCGAGCTGAAGGCGGTCGGCATCCAGCTGACGGCGCAGAACCTCGCGCAAAACGACTACCTGAACCGGCTGTACGCGGGCGACTTCGACTTCGCCTACTACGCGCAGACCGGCGGCCCGACGCCGTACTACGAGTTCCGCCAGTGGCTGTACGCGGCCAACTCGGCGCCAATCGGCAAGGCGGCGGCGAGCAACTGGGAACGCTACAACAACCCGGCGACCGACCAGCTGCTCGACGCCTACGCGATCACCACCGACAGCGCCAAGCAGCACGACATCGTCAACCAGCTCCAGCAGGTGGTGCTGAGCGACGTGCCGTACATCCCGATCACCGAGGAGGTCGGCTGGTTCCAGTACAACACCGCGAAGTTCGCTGGCTGGCCGACGCAGGACAACCCGTACGCCATCCCGGCCGCGTACGCCTTCCCCGACATGGGCCAGGTGCTGCTGCACCTGTCGCCCAAGTAACCGTCGGCACGCGCAACGGAGTTCACGGCTCATGAGATTCGTACTGCGCAGGGCAGGGTTCTTCCTGCTCACCCTGTGGG
>JAICUO010000426.1 GCA_025935815.1 Streptosporangiaceae bacterium | reverse complement strand
CGACCCTGGCGATGATGTAGAGCGCGCCCGCCAGGAGCAGGATCCGCCACGCCCAGGCGGCGGCGGCGCGCAGCCACCGCGGCACCTCGCCCGATACCGGCGGCCCGGCTCCCCCGGGCACGCGGCCGTCGGCGGCCGGGGCCATCGCGGGCCCATTGTCGGCCGCCCTGCTGTTGGCAATGCTGCTGTTGGCAGCCTTGCTGTTGGCAACACTGCCGACCGCGCTGCCACCGGCAGCCCGGTCATGAGCGACCATGCCAGCGGACGCGAAGCGCTGGCGCACCAGGCCGTGCATCTTGCTGGCTCCCCGCCACACCATGCTTCCATTCAACCAACTACCGTGGAGTGCATGGGTTCCTACCGCGAACAGCTGCGCGTGCCGCTGAGCTACTGGCTCCTGTCGGTCCCGGTGATCGCCTTGCTGGGCGCGGAGCTGTTCGCCGGCTTCAGCGTCGTGGTGGCGATCATCATCTACGCCGCGTTCGTGGTCGTGATCGGCGGCTTCCTGCTGGCCTGGAGCGCGGTCAGGATCGAGGTCGGCGACACCACGCTGCGCGCTGGCGGGGACACCCTGCCCCTGTCGGCGATCAGCGAAGTGATCGCGCTGGATGAGAAGCAGGCGGCGCTGATGCGCGGCCCGCGCGCGGACCCGGCGGCGCACCTGCTGCTGCGCCCCTACCTCAAGCGGGCGGTCTGCCTGAAGCTGGCCGACCCGTCGGGCGGGGTCCCTTACTGGCTGCTGGGCACGCGTTACCCCCAGGAGCTCGCCGCGGCTATCATCGGCAACCGCGCGTCAGTGGGTTAAGGCATGGAATGATTGCCTGCAGCAGGGTAGGGACGGCTAAGAAGCTGCCCGACGGCGCTGCTACAGGGCGACGGGGGCCGCAGGAGGACGGAGTGGCGAAGATGGCTAAGAAGAGCGGGGATCAAAAGAGCGCGCTCGTCGGCGCGCTGGCGACCACGGCCGCTGTGTGGGTGGTGCGCAAGGCGATCACGGCCGGATGGACGCGCGCCACCGGCAAGGTGCCGCCCACTGACCCGTCCGACCCCAAGGTCGGCGTTCTTGAGATGCTCGGCTGGGCAGTTATCGCCGGGGCCAGCATCGAGGCGACGCGGCTGCTGGCGGGCCGCGCGACCAGCCGCCGGGCGCGCGCGGCGGTCGACTCGGCGCAGTCGTAAGCCCCCGGGGACCCGGGTCGGGAGCTCGCGCTCCCGGACCGGGTCACTAGGCGGCGCACTCGCGGCAGATGAACTGGCCGTTTCGTTCCTCGGCGAGCTGGCTGCGGTGGTGCACCAGGAAGCACCGCGAGCAGGTGAACTCGTCGGCCTGGCGTGGGATGACCCGGAACGAGAGCTCCTCGTTCGAAAGGTCGGCGCCCGGCAGCTCCATTCCCTCGGCGACGTCGTCCGGGTCAAGGTCGATTGTGCTCGACGACTTGTCCATCCGGCGGGCCTGCAGTTCCTGAAGGCTGTCCTCAGTCAGGTCATCATCTGTCTTGCGCGGGCTGTCGTAGTCAGTAGCCATCTTGGGTGACCCATCCCCCTCCGTAGGTGATGCGCAGTCGCTGCGCGGGTGTAACGCTCCGGAAGCCATAGTTGTGCCCGATTCCGGCGGGGAATTCTGCCACGTTCCGGTGCGGCTTGCACGCAGCCCCTCGGATCGCGGCAGTCGTGTCCTTTCCGGGGACCGTGCTGGCCGCAGGTAAACCTCTCATACCGGCCATGTATTCCGGGCGGACTTCGCGACCTCCGCTACTCGTCGCGCTCAGGTCGCAGGGCCGACAGCGCGGCCCGCAGTTCCGCGAATAGCGCCGGCGCGGCGGCGATCGTCATGGATCCGCTGGGCGGCCCGGACAACCCGGCCACGAGCGCCCCGGCCTCGGCGGCGATCAGGGCGCCGGCCGCGTAGTCCCAGTAGTTCAGGCCGCGCTCGTAGTACGCGTCCACCCGCCCGGCCGCGACCGAGCACAGGTCAACCGAGGCCGACCCGCCCCGCCTGATGTCGCGGACCTGGGGCAGCAGCGCGGCCACCACCTCGCCCTGGACCGAGCGGCGGGCCGCGAGGTACCCGAACCCGGTCGCCACCAGAGCCTCCGCCAGGGGCACGGCCGGGCGGGCGGTCAGCGGGGCCGCGTCCGCGTGGCGATGCGACACCCGCGCGCCGCCCCCGCGCGCCGCGGTGAAAAGCTCGCCCCGCCGGGGCGCGAACACCGCCCCCGCCTCGACCGTCCCGTTCACCTCGGCGGCGATCGACACTGCCCAGTCGGGCAGCCCGTACAGGTAGTTAACGGTGCCGTCGAGGGGGTCGACGACCCAGCGGACCCCGCTGGCGCCGCTGCCGATCTGTCCGCCCTCCTCAGCCAGGATCGAGTCGTCGGGCCGCTCGGCCAGGATCTGGCTGATGATCAGGTCCTCCGAGCGCTTGTCCATCTCCGTCACCACGTCGGTCGGGCTCGACTTCGTGGCCGCGACGCCAACCTGGCCGTCGCGTGAGGCCAGCAAGTCCCCCGCGTCGACCGCCACCCGCGCCGCGAGCGCCAGCAGGTCCCGCGCGCCCGCGCTCACGCCGGTCCTCGCCCGGGGATGTGGTTACAACAATCGGCCGGGCAGTCACCCGCGGCGGGGCCGAAGGCGCCCAGCGCCGCCGGCGCGGCCGTCCCCATGCGCTCCAGGACCAGGTCGGTGACCATCGCGGCGAACCTCTGGTCCGGCATGGGCGCCGCCGCGCGGGCGAGCGCCAGCCCCAGTCCCGCTGCCGCCCCCGCCGCCTCAACGTCCAGGTCGTGAACGACCTCCATGTGGTCACTGGTGAAGCCCACCGGCACGATCACCGCGGCCGGGACACCCTCCCTCGCCAGGTCCGCCAGGTGATCGCTGATGTCGGGGCCCAGCCACGGGACGCGCGGCGGCCCGCTTCTGCTCTGGTACACCAGGTCGAATGACGGGGCACCGCCGCCTGCGGCTCGCTCGGCATGATCGGCGAAGACCTTGCCGGTGACCAGCCGGGCGGCCTCCGACAACTCGGCGGCGTAGCGGCCGCCGGGCCGGCCGGGGCGGGCGGTGCCGGCTGACGGGCTGCCGCTGATCGCGGCCATCGCGTCGGGGACGCTGTGCGCGGTGAACACCAGGCGGGCGGCGCCGCGGACCCCGGGCGGCAGCGAGGCCAGCGCCGTCCGGGTCGCGTCGGCGAACGGATCGATGAAGCCGGGGTGGTTGAAGTACGGCCGGATCTTGTCGATCACCGGCGCGCCCGTGCCCACCTCCGCCCGCGCCCGCTCGATGTCATCGCGGTACTGGCGGCAGGCCGAGTACGAGCTGTAGGCGGAGGTGGCGAACGCCACTGCCCGGCGCACCCCGGCGGCGGCCATCCGCGCCACGGTCTCGGTCAGGTAGGGCTGCCAGTTCCGGTTCCCCCAGTACAGAGGCAGCCCCACGCCGCGGGCGGCGAAGTCGGCGTCCACCGCCGCGAGCAGCGCACGGCACTGCCCGTTCAGCGGGCTCACCCCGCCGAACGCCATGTAGTGCTCGGCGACCTCCTCCAGTCGCGCCGCCGGCACGTCCCGGCCCCGCGTCACGTTCCGCAGGAAAGGCATAACGTCGCCGGGTCCTTCCGGCCCTCCGAAGGAAACCAGCAAGAACGCGTCGTAGTCGGGCACAGGCTCAACCGTATCGCTCGAGGCAACCCCCACGACGCGGTGGGCTTGCGCGGCCAGGCGAGCCCCAGGGGGACTCTGCGCCCCCAGAGGATACCGAGACATAAAGCACTTGAACGGTCCGATATCGTCGTTGCTATGGGACCCGGCGCGCGATGACCAGTGCAAACGAGGCGGCTACCGGGACCAGCCGGGGGGTCGCGCGCTTCGTCGCGCCCTACGCCGAGATCTTCCGCGTCCCGCATGCGTGGCGGTTCTCCGTGGCGGGCATCATCGGCCGGATGCCGATGTCCATGGTGGGCCTCGGCATCGTGTTGCTCATCTCGGCCTCGACCGGCCGGTACGGGGTGGCGGGCAGTGTCTCGGCCGCGGCCGCGCTCGGCATGGCGGCCTGCGCCCCGCAGATGGCCCGGCTCGCCGACCGCCATGGCCAGGGCAAGGTCCTGGCGCCGCTCGCGGCTGGCTTCGCGCTCAGCGTCGTCGGGCTCATCGTCGCCGTTGAGCTGGACGCCCCGTCGTGGGCGTTCTTCCCGCCGGGGATCGCGGCGGGCGCGACCATGCCCGCGCTCGGGCCGATGGCGCGCGCCCGGTGGAGCTCGCTGCTGGCCGGCTCGCCCCGGCTGCATGCCGCCTTCTCCCTGGAGTCGGTGGCCGACGAGGTGTGCTTCGTGGTCGGCCCGGCCACCGTGACCATCTTGTCCACCCAGGTCGATCCCGCGGCCGGCATCACCGCGGCGGTGGCCCTGTGCCTGGCGGGAACGCTGTGGTTCGCCGCCCAGCGCGACACCGAGCCGTCCGCGGTGCGCCCGGCCCCCTCATCCGCGCCCGAACGCGACCGGCTGGCTGCCGGATCCCGGTCCCGCCTGGCCGCGCCGGGCCTGGCCGTGATGGTGCCCGTCTACCTGTTCATTGGCGGGATGTTCGTCTCGATCGACCTGAGCACCGTGGCATTCGCGGCGCATTTCGGGCATAAGGCGCTGTCGGGGCTCATCCTCGGCGTGTACGCGGCCGGCAGCGGCACCGGGGGCCTGTGGTACGGGTCGCGAACCTGGCGGGCGCCCGCCTCGCGGCGGCTGGCGGTCACGCTCACGATGACCGTGGCGGGCGAGGCGACGTTCTGGGCGATGCCGAACCTGGCCGCGCTGACCGTGGTCATCTTCTTGTGCGGGATGACGATCGCGCCGACCCTCATCGCCGGGTTCAGCCTGCTGGAGTCCACCGCGCTGCCCGGCCGGGTCACCGAGGCGATGTCCTGGCTGTCCACCGGGATCGCGATCGGCGTGGCGGCCGGGTCGACCGCGGTCGGGTTCATCCTGGACGCCGCCGGGCCGCGCTGGGGGTACGTCTTCGCCGCCTCCTGCGGCTTCGTGGCGGTGATCGTGTACCTGTCTGGCCTGGCCCTGTCCCGCAGCCTGCGCGCGGCGTAGCGGGGTTCAAAACGGGTCTAACAGGCCGCCCGCGCCTGGTTAGGCCGGGGCCGCATGGGGCTGGCCCTAGCCGAACTCGCGGGCGTACTCGCCGGCCAGCGCCAGCACCTCGTTGACGTACCAGTCGGCGTGGTTGTAGGCGAAGATCGCCTGGCGCAGCGACTGGCCGCCCTGCGCGGCTCCGTCGGCGCACAGCATGCGGGCCGCGGACGGCACCGCGTCGAACGGGTTCATGATGTTGGGCGGCCCGGTATCGCCGAACCCGTCAGTCCCCCACTGCGCCCAGGTCGACGGCAGGAACTGCATCGGCCCCAGCGCGCCCGCGCTGGAGGGGCCCATGTTCTGGCCGTTGTTGCTCTCGATCTCGCCGATCGCGGCGAGCACCGTCCACGACATGCCCGGACAGTACTGCGCGGCCGACTCCCGGTACAGCATCAGGTAGTTCGCGGGCCGGCCGGTAGGCACCTTGGCGTCGACCGGCAGCTGCGTGGAGACCACCTCGGGAACCAGCCGGACCACCTGGCCGCCGCCGCTGGCCCCGATGACCTGCCGCACCTGGGCGACCAGGTCGTCCATCCGCGCGGCGGGCGCGTTGATGAGCACGGCGACGTTCTTGACGAGCCCGAGCCGCGCGGCCTGCGCCGGGTTCATGATTGCGTCAACGCCCGGCACGCCCCGCAGGGCCTGCGCGCCGAACGTCAGCCGCGACTGGATGGCCGCCGTCACTGGGTAGCCGTGGCCGGGCTGGAGGGCAAGCCCGGAGGCGGCCGACGCGGTGGCGATGAGGTCGCCCGCCGCGAAGTCGGCCCACACGGCGGCGTTGGCCGCCGTGGCCGGCGGAGTCCATGACCGCAGCTGGGCGGCGGAGGCGGCCAGCACGTTGACCGGCTGGCCGTTGACGGCGATGCGCGCGCCGTCGATGGGCAGCACCGCCCGGACGTTGCCCAGCCGGGAGATGCTGGCGACCTGCGCGGCGGAGATGCCGCCCGGCACGGCGGCGATGATGTCCGGGACGACCAGCTGGCGGGGCGGGGTCCCCGGCGGCGCGCTGGCCACGCGCGTGGTGCTGGCCGCGGCCGAGGAGGCCGCCTTGCCCCACGGCCCGGGGGTCGTGCCGGGATCGGGAATCACGTGCGAGCCGGCCATCGGCAGGCTCACCGCCATCGCGGCGGCGTCCGCGCTGGTGTTCCCGGGGGCACTGGCGGTCCCGGGGTTGCCGCCCCCCGCGCCTCCCTGACCGCCGGCGCTGGCGGCGTGCCCCGCGACCGGCCGTGCTCCCCCCGGCGAGACTGGGTGCGACGAGCCGCCCGCCGCGCGCCCTCCGCCGGCCGACAACGTGAGCGCCGTGGCCACCGCCACGCTCACCACGACCGTCCCGCCGATGACGGCGGGCACTACCCGTTTGTGGGGAAGGCCGCCCCGGCTCCCGGATGATCCTCGGAGGAAGGTCACACGGCTCACAGTTCCCCAACTGTATAGACGCCAAGCCGTTTGTCCACCAACACCTGGCGAATTGCCCGAGACATCCCGCTGACCTGCGGCGCGCAATTTCATGGATGAACGGCGGCCGCTGATCAGCGCCGCAGTGTACGGTCAGCGATACAATCCTCGCCAGTCCCGCTAGTCTTCGAGTATGACGAATGACGCAGGCCGGACCCCCGCCCAAGCCGGCGCCGGCGCGGGCCCGCGGCCCGCGCGAGCGCCGGCGGGGGCCGCCGCCGCCCGGCGGCCAGCGGGGCGGGCCCCCCGCCAGCCCCAGGGACGGCCCGCCCGGGGCGGCGGGACGCCGGCGCAGGACCGGG
>JAICUO010000587.1 GCA_025935815.1 Streptosporangiaceae bacterium | reverse complement strand
TGGGGTGCCCGCGCCGCTGGACTGGCTGGGAGTCCTGCTCACCTGCACCGGCCTGGGATGCCTCACCTACGCCGCGCACCTGCTATCGCTGAGTGACCCACCAGCGGGCGCCACCGGCGCGTTCGGGGCGGGGGCGGTGGTCTTGCTGGGCCTGGCCGGGTGGCACCTGCGGCGGGTGCCGCACCCGCTGCTGAACCTGCGCACCCTGCGCGTGCACACCTTCCGCCTCACCGCCGCGGGCGGATCGCTTTACTGGGTGGTGTGCGGGGCGATGCCGTTCCTGCTGCCGCTGGAGTTCCAGACGCAGTTTGGCTGGTCACCGGTCAAGTCGGGCGCGGTGACGCTGTTCATCTTCGCCGGCAACGTGGGCATCAAGCCGGCGACGACGCCGCTGATCAACCGCTTCGGGTTCCGCACGTACCTGATCGCCTCGACGCTGGGCACGGTGATGGTCGTCGCGCTGCTCGGCCTGGTGACCGGGGCGACGGCGCTGCCGGTGATCGCGCTCCTCGCGCTCATCAGCGGCGTCTTCCGGTCGACGGGGATGACCGCCTACTCGACGGTCGGCTTCACCGAGCTTCCCCTTGACGAGGTGCGGGACGCCAACGTGCTGCTGGCCGCGCTGACCGTGCTGTCGGCCGGGCTCGCCGTCGCGGTGGCGACGGTCGCGCTGCGGGCCGGGGCCTTGCTCCCATCCGGCGGGCCGCTGGGCGCCGGCGGCAAGGCCGCGTTCACCGTGGCGTTCTGGATACTGGCGCTTATCGCCGTCGGCCCGGCCATCGAGGCGTTTCGCATGCGCCGGGGGGCCGGGGACGTGGCCAGGCGGACGCGCGCAGCGGGTGCTGTTCGGGGCACGCCCGTCCCTGCGCCCGGCGTTCCCGCTGCCGGCACGGCTCCGGCTGACGGTGCCGGCACCGCTTGACCCGTGCGGGCCCCTGCCCGGCGAACGCGCTCGGGTCCGCGGCGCGCACCCGGACGACGTTGCGGCACCACCCGACCCGGTCACTGCCGTCCGAGCCGTTGCCGGCCGGCCAGCTGTCCGCGGAGCTCATCGCGTGCGATTCTCCCCTGTAGCGCCTGTAAGGTGGTGGGGACGGCGAGCCTGATGGGGCTTCACCCTAACTCGCCGTCCCCACTCGGGATCCCTGCGGTTCGCGTCCTGTGCCCTCGGCCAGGTGGGGCCGGAACGCGAGCGTGAAGAACCACGCCTTGCCCGCAGGGGTGCGGTAGGAGCCCCACTCGGTCGACAGGGTGCCAACCAAGGTGAGGATCCCTCCCGCCGTCGCGCCCGCGGCCGGGACATCCGCCGACCCCAGCCTCGCGCGCGACGAGTCATGAACTTCTATGCGCAGCCTGCTTTCAGAGCACCGGATCGCGACAGTGACCGACTCCCCCGCCTCCTGGCTGATAACGTGGGTCACCAAGTCACTGGCCAGCAGGACCGCGATGTCCATGTCCACGGGAACGCCCCAGCCGATGATGGCTTCCCGGACCCGTTCGCGGGCCTGCCCGGGAGCGGTCAGCGCCGCGGCCAGCCGGACACGGCACTGGTGAAGTTCCGTCTCCGCCGGACTTGCGGGCGTACTCCGGGTCGCCTCCATGACTCGCATCAGGTTCCTTACCGCTCGTGGATGCCCTCGCTGCTTGCAGGACAAAGCCTCGTGCAACTTGCACTGCAAGACATCGGTCGACTGACGTATTCGGGACGAAGGGGGCGAGCGCGGCCCCGCGCCCCCGCACGCGGGGCAGCGATTGGTGCTCCGTGTGGTGCTGGACGGGACCGTTCGGATAGAAATGGAGTGGGGGTTCACCACGCCACAAGACTCGGACAGGTCCGGCACGCTGAACGGAGGCCGCTGATGCCCCGCACGCGCAAGCTGACTCCTGGTGCGAGCCCGCTGCACTTCTTCGGCAGCGAGGTCCGCCGCGCCCGGACCGCCGCCGGCATGACGCTGGCCGACCTGGCGGTCATGGTGCCCTGCGATCAGTCGACCGTGTCCCGCATCGAGTCCGGCCTGCTGGCCCCCGACCTGCGGTTCGCGCAGGCCTGCGACGAGGCGTTCCCGCAGGCGGCCGGGTGGTTCACCCGGTTCTACTGCGAGTCCCAGGAATGGGGCGAGGCGTTCCCGCGGGAGTTCCGCTCGTTCGCCCAGGATGAGGCCGAGGCCACCGCGCTGTACGTGTTCGAGCACGCCTTCGTCCCCGGGCTGCTGCAAACCGAGGACTACGCGCGCACGGTGCTGTCCCGGCACCCGGTGACCAGCGATGACCAGATAGCCGAGCGGGTGAAGGCCCGGCTGGCGCGGCAGGCGGTGCTCGACCGCGCCGAGCCGCCGCTGCTGTGGTCGGTGATCGATGAGGCGGCGCTGCGCCGCATGGCGGGCCCGTCCGAGGTGATGCGCGGCCAGCTGACGCACCTGGCGCTGATGGCCCGGCGGCCCTCGATCACGGTCCAGGTACTCGCGGCCGGGGTGCACATCGGGCTCCAGGGCGCGTTCAACCTCGCGGAGATCGCCGGGTCCGGCTCGCCCGGCACCGCCTACCTGGAGGACGCGGCGGACGGCCGCATCATCGATGACCCGGCGACGGTGGGGCGGCTGGCCGTCCGGTTCCGGCACCTGCAGATCGAGGCGATGACCCCGGTGACGTCGATCGAGCTCATCGAGCAGATCGCGCGCGAGCGCTGAGCGCCAGGGCGTTCGGCGACCGGGCGCCCGGGGCGACCGGGCCCAGGCCCCGGCCGCCGGGGATCGCGGGCCGCGGGCAGGTCAGCGAGCCGGATCGCCTCGTCGGCCAGCTCGACGCCCGCCATGCTCCGCGCGCGCGTCCCAGCGCGCCATGACCGCCGGGAGCTCCGCCAGCATGAAGTCGAAGAACGCCGCGTAGTCCGCCATGCGCGCGCCCGCCGGGGTGTCGGCGCCGACGACGTCGGCGCCCTCCTTGAGCAGGCTGGTCCACCGGGCGAGGACCTGGACCTGCAGCCGCATCACCTCGTGCCAGACGTCCGGCGGCATCCGGTAGTAATCGCGCCGCGAGCCGGGCACCCGCTCCTTGTGGACCAGGCCGATCCCGGTCAGGTAGCGCACCGCGCCGGACACGGCGGCCGGGCTGATCTGCAGCTGCCCGGCCAGCTCGGCCGAGCTCAGCCGCCCGGAGTCCGCCACGTGCAGCGCCGCCAGCACCCGGGCGGGCATCGCCGGGATGCCCGCCGCGACCATCACCGACGTGAACCGGTCGATGAACGCGGGGATCCGCGGGGAAGCGTGCATGATTCATGTTAGCGTTACTTTCATAAGATTCACGATGTTCTGAAACATGAGTAGCGTGGGAAGCATGGCGACAACGGCAAGCAGGGCGCCCCGTAAGGCCCCGCCCAACGCGATCGAGGCCGTCGGGCTGCGCAAGTCCTTCGGCTCGGCCAAGTCCCCGGCCAGGGCGCTGGACGGGCTGGACCTGACCGTCCGCGCCGGGGAGGTGCACGCCTTCCTCGGGCCGAACGGCGCGGGCAAGACCACGACCATCCGCATCCTGCTGGGCCTGCTCCGCAAGGACCCCGGGCCCGCCGGCGGCAGCGTCACCCTGCTCGGCGGCGACCCCTGGCGCGAGGCCACCCGGCTGCACAGCCGGCTCGCCTACGTCCCCGGCGACGTGACGCTGTGGCCGAGCCTGACCGGCGGCGAGATCATCGACCTGCTCGCCAGCCTGCGCGACGGCGGCGGCGCGCAGGCCGGCCCCCGGCGCCGGGCGGAGCTGATCGACCGCTTCCAGCTCGACCCCGGCAAGAAGGCGCGCGCCTACTCCAAGGGCAACCGGCAGAAGGTCGCGCTGATCGCGGCGCTGGCCAGCGATGCCGAGTTGCTGCTGCTCGATGAGCCGACGTCGGGCCTGGACCCGCTGATGGAGGAGGCGTTCCGCGAGTGCGTCGCCGAAGAGCGCCGCGGCGGCCGCACCGTCTTGCTATCCAGCCACATCCTCAGCGAGGCCGAGGCTCTCGCCGACCGGGTGACGATCATCCGCGCGGGCCGCGCGGTCGAGACCGGCACCCTCATCGAGCTGCGGCACCTGACCCGCACCACGGTGGACGCCGACCTGGAGCGGCCCGTCGACCCCGCGTCCCTGCCCGGCGTCCACGACGCGACGCTGGAGGGGACCCGGTTGCGCTGCGAGGTCGACAACGCCTCGCTGACCGCCGTGCTGCGCGCCCTCACCGACGCCGGCGTGCGCACGCTGACCTGCCGCCCGCCGACCCTGGAAGAGCTTTTCCTCCGGCACTATGCCCAGCGGTCCCACGGAACGCCACCGGTGACGGCGGCGTCATGACCGCTACCCTCACCGGCACCCGGACGCTCACCCGGCTGGCGCTGCGCCGCGACCGCGTCATGCTGCCGATCTGGGTGTACGTCGTGGTGATCGGCGTGGCCTCCAACGCCTACACCTTCACGAAGCTGTACAAGACCCCCGGCCAGCGGGCGTCCCTGGTCACGACCGGCCGGAGCAATCCCGCGCTGCTGTTCCTGTACGGGCGGCTGGGCGGCGACTCGGTCGGCGCGCTGACCGCCTGGCGCTATGGCGTCTGGGCGGCCCTGTTCGCGGCGCTGATGACGGTGTTCCTGGTCATCCGGCACACCCGCGCCGATGAGGAGGCGGGCCGCCTGGAGCTGATCGGCTCCGCCCGCGTTGGCCGGCCAGCCCCGCTGACCTCCGCGATCGCCGTCGCCGCACTCGCCAACCTCGCGCTGATCGCCGCGCTCGCGATCGTGCTGCCGCTGCTGGGCCTCCCGGCGGCCGGGTCGGCCGCGCTCGCGCTGGCCACCGGGGCCTGCGGGCTGGCGTTCACCGGGATCAGCGCGGTCGCCGCGCAACTGGCCTC
>JAICUO010000832.1 GCA_025935815.1 Streptosporangiaceae bacterium | reverse complement strand
GCCGCCCCGACAGCGTCACGTGCTTGCCGTTGGACTCCATCGTCAGCTGCTGCAGGTAGGCGGGGAACCGCTTGAGGTACTGGTCATAGGGCATCACGCCGACGGTCTGGGCGCCGAAGAAGTCCCGGTACCAGACGGCCAGCACCCCCATCAGCACCGGCAGGTTGGACTCCAGCGGCGCCGTCCGGAAGTGCTCGTCCATGCCGTGGAACCCGGCCAGCAGCTCCTCGAACCCGTCGGTCCCGAGCGCGATCATCGTCGACAGCCCGATCGCGGAGTCCATCGAGTAGCGCCCGCCGACCCAGTCCCAGAACCCGAACATGTTCGCCACGTCGATGCCGAAGGCGGAGACGCGCTCGGCGTTCGTCGACACCGCGACGAAGTGGTTGGCGACCGCGTCGGCCGATCCCAGCGAGGACACCACCCAGTCGCGCGCCGAGTTGGCGTTGGCCAGGGTCTCCAGCGTCCCGAACGTCTTGGACGAGATGATGAACAGCGTCTCCTCGGCGGCCAGGCCGTGCACCGCCTCGGCGAAGTCGGTGGAGTCGACGTTGGACACGAACTTGAAGGCGATGTCGCGCGTGCAGTAGTACCGCAGCGCCTCATACGCCATCACCGGCCCGAGGTCGGACCCGCCGATGCCAACGTTGATGACGTTCCTGATCGGCTTGCCGGTGAAGCCCGTGAACTCCCCGGAGCGAACCCGGGTGGCGAACTCCTTCATCCGCCCGAGCACCGCGTGCACGTCCGCGATCACGTCCTGGCCGTCGACGACCAGCGTTGCGGTGGACGGCATGCGCAGCGCGACGTGCAGCACCGCGCGGTCTTCGGACACGTTGATGTGCTCGCCGCCGAACATCGCGTCCCGCCGGTCCGCCACCCCCGACTCCGACGCCAGGTCGACCAGCAGCCGCATCGTCTCGTCGGTGACCCGGTTCTTGGAGTAGTCCAGGTAAAGCCCCGCCGCCTCGGCCGTCAGCCGCTCCCCGCGCCCGGGGTCGGAAGCGAACAGGTCGCGCAGGTGCTGTCCGGCGATCTCGGCGTGATGGCGTTCCAGGGCCTGCCACGCCTTGCGCTCCCGCAGCGGAGTCGCTGCCATGATGCACTTCTCCCGTCGTCGCTTGTTTCCCGTCAAGGCCGATCTTTCCACACCTATGGTTTCGGGTAATGCTCACTTCCCGGCCGCGGCGCGGACGGTAGCGCGCAGCACGGGAACGCCGGGGAGGTCCTCCAGCAGCACCGGCGAGCCGGACGGGCCGCATAGCGGTACCTTCCAGTTGGGGTACTCGGTCGTGGTGCCCGGCATGTTCTGTGAGCGGCGCTCCCCGACGGCTTCCGCGAGCGAGACGCCCACCAGCAGCGACGGCGTGCGCGCCAGGTAGCCGTACAGCGCCGCGGTGAACTCATCGGCGCTCGGCAGCCGGCCAGCCGGGATCAGGCCCTGCCCGGCGAGGGCGCCCACCCAGTCCGCGACCAGCCGGTCCGCCTCCGCGCGCTCGACCTCCAGCGGGCGGGTGAGCAGGCCGAGCATGGCCCGCTCAGTGACCTGCTCGCCGGTCAGGAACGCCGCCGCCGGCGGCATGTCGTGAGTCGAGACGGTGGCCAGGGCGTTGCGCCGCCACCACTGGGGTGCCAGCGGCTCGTTGGACCAGCCGCGCTCGAACCACAGCATCGAGGTGCCGAGCACGCCGTGGGCGGCCAGCGCTTCGCGAAGCCACGGCTCGACCGTGCCGAGGTCCTCGCCGATGGCGACCGCGCCCGCGCCGGAGACCCGCGCGGCCAGCACGGCCAGCGACGCGTCCGCGCTGTAGTGCACGTACGCGCCCGCCGCGGGTGGCATCCCCTCGGGGATCCACCACAGCCGCGACAGCCCCATCACGTGATCGATCCGCACGCCCCCGGCGTGCCGGGCGGTCGCCCCGATCAGGTCGCCCAGCTGGTGGTAGTCACCCGCGGCGAGGCGACCGGGGTGCCACGGCGGCAGCGTCCAGTCCTGGCCGCGCTGGTTGAACGCATCGGGCGGCGCGCCGACGCTGACCCCGCGCACGAACGTGTCCTGCCCGGCCCACGCGTCGGCGCCGCCGGGGTGCGCGCCGACCGCGAGGTCGTGGATGATCCCGATCGACATGCCGCCGTCCCGCGCCGCCTGCTGCGCCGCGCCGACCTGCTCGGCGACCAGCCACTGGACCCAGGCGTGGAACTCCGCCGGCCGCGCCAGGCCCGCGCGCGCGACGGCGACCTCGGCCGAGCGCGGGTCACGCAGCGGCGTCGGCCAGGACCGGTAGTCGGCGCCGTGCACCTCGGCCAGGGCACACCAGGTGGCCCAGTCGCGCAGGGCGCGCCCCTCCCTGGCCTTGAACTCATCCAGGGCCGCCTGCCGCGCGGGGGACAACGGCACCGTGCGGATGACCTGCAGCGCGGCGCGCTTGGCGGTCCACACGGCGTCCCGGTCGATCAGCTCCGCTGACGCGACCGCCGCGCGGAGGGGGGCGGAAAGCGCAGTGAGCTGAGCTCGTTGGGCCGCGGACAGGTGGGTAACCTCGGGAATGTCTTCGATGCGCAGGTACAGCGGGCTGATGTAGCGGCGGGTCATCGGCAGGTACGGTGACGGGCTGACCGGCGGCAGCGGCTCGGCGGCGTGCAGCGGGTTGATGAGCACGAAGTCCGCGCCGAGGTCGCGGGCCGACCAGCGGGCCAGGTCAGCTAGGTCCCGCAGGTCCCCGTGGCCCCACGAGTCCCCGGAGCGCAGCGAGTACAGCTGCAGCGCGAAGCCCCAGGAGCGGTCCCACGGCACGGGAGCGGATACGTGCTCGGCGCGCCGCGGCGGCGCCAGGTCCCGCCCGGCGCCGGGAACGTCGTCCAGGGCGTCGAGGATCGCGGCCAGCGTGTCATCGCCGACCTTCACCTCGTGCCCGGACCAGTCCCAGTAGGTGACGTCGATCCCCATGGCGGCCGCCCGCTGCCGCAGTCCCCCGGAAGTCACCCGCCTAGTCTGCCGTCTCTAGAGAGTCGCCGCGTGGTCGGGGACG
>JAICUO010000089.1 GCA_025935815.1 Streptosporangiaceae bacterium | reverse complement strand
TACCCCGCCGGTGGGGGGCCGTTTCCGGTGGCCGCGTCCTGCAGGGACTCCCGGACGGCGGCGACCAGCTCACTGAGCGCGGGCCGGCCGTAGACCGGATGATCGGCGCCCGGGTTCTCGGCGTAACTGGGGTCGTGGGTCACGACAGCATTCCCCGCTCGGCGAGCAGTTCCAGCAGGTCCCACTCGTTCTCGCAGGCGCGGCGGCCGATCGCGGCGAGCTCGACCGACCGGGTCTGGCCGGACAGGTGACGGTGGGCCTGGCGCTGGCAGATCACGCCCCAGCGCAGCGTGCCGAGGACCAGCCACCATCGCAGCGCGTCCCGGTCGACGCGTACCCCGCCCGCGCGCTCGTAGCCGGCCGCGAAATCCTCGATCGCCCCCAGGCCGCCGGCGGGGCGGGCGTCCTCGCCGAAGCGCCAGGCGCGGACGCAGAACCAGCCGAGGTCCTCGAGCGGATCGCCGCGGTGGACCAGTTCCCAGTCCAGCACCGCGGCAAGCCCGGACGCGTCCACGATCAGGTTGCCGAGGCGGAAGTCGCCGTGCACCACGGCGGTGCCCGCCGGCCGGGGCCGGTGCTGGACGAGCCAGCGCAGCGCGATCTCGAAGACCGCGCTTGGCTGCCCGAGGGCGTCCATCCAGTCGCGCCACAAGATCAGCGGGTCATCCGCGGGCAGCCCCGGGACACCGTCCGGGTCGGCCGCGTGCAGGGCCGCGAGCGCGGCGGCGCACTGCGCCAGCAGCCGCTGGCGAGCCGCGCCGGAGGCGGACCGCAGGATGCGGCGCGGGATGGTCTCCCCCGCCATGCGGGTGCTGATCAGGTACCGGAAGCCGAGGGCGGCGGCATCGTCGCTGGCGCACAGCACGGCGGGCACCGGCATCCCGGCGGCGGCCGCGGCCCGCAGGCTGGCCGCCTCCAGCTCCATGCTGGCGTTGCGCTCCACGTCAGCACCGTGTTCCCGGCCAGCACCGTGTTCCCGGCCAGCACCGTGTTCCCGGCCAGCACCGTGTTCCCGGCCCTCGTCGGGCTCGCTCGCGCGCAGCACAAGCTCATGCTGGCGGCCGTCGCCGCCGTGGACCTGGACTCCCCACGTCTGACGGCTGGCCCCGCCGGACAGTGTCTCCACCCGGCCAACGCTCAGGCCCGGCCCCAGGGCCGGGGCGAGCAGTTCCGGCAGCCGGCTGGCCAGCCGGCCGGCCAGCCCCGGGGACAGGCCGGGGATACTCCGTCCGGTCATCCGCGGCCGAATCCGAACAGCCGCTGGGCGACCCGGCGCATCTGCATCTCCTCCGAGCCCTCGGTGATGCGGTACCGGCGGTGGTGGCGGTAGATGTGCTCGAAGGGCTGGTGCCTGGTGTAGCCCAGGCCGCCGAAAACCTGCATCGCCCGGTCGGCGGCCGCACAGGCCAGCCGGTTCGCGCGGTAGTTCGCCATCGCGACATGATCCGAGACCGCCATGTGGTGCTCACGGTCTAGCTCGCAAGCCGTGGACCTGATGAGCAGCCGGACCATCTGCGCCTCGGTCTGCAGCTCCACCAGCGGCCACTGGATGGCCTGGTTGACGGCCAGCGAGCGGCCGAAGACGAGGCGCTCCTTGGCGTACGCGACGGCCTGGTTGATGCAGTACTGGGCTGCGCCGAGGCTGGCGGCCGCCTGCCTGATCCGGTTCTCGTGCACGAACGTCTGCGCGACGTCCAGCCCGCTGTCCACCTGTCCGAGGACGGCGTCGGCGGGAACGTAGACGTCGTTCAGTACTACCTCGGCATGGTCGGTCGGCATGTTGAACGTCCACCAGTAGAACGGCACCTCGAAGCCCGGGGACTTCACCGGGACCAGGAAGGCGGTGATGCCCTTCGCGTCGCCGGGACGGCCGGACGTGCGGGCGAAGATGAGGTCCTCGGTGGCCCGGTGGATGCCGGTGTTGAAGCGCTTGGCGCCGTTGAGGCGCCAGCCGTCGCCGTCTGGCCGGGCGGTGGTTTCCAGCCAGGTCGCGTCCGTGCCATGGCCAGGCTCGGTCAGCCCGAACGCCACGCCGCGCTTTCCGGCGATCAGAGCCTGGGTCCAGGTCGCGCGCTGGGCGTCGGTGCCGAAGCGCTCCATCATGATCACCATCGGGAAGTTCCCGACGATGGAGGACTCGTCTTGCAGGTCGTTGTGCAGCCCGAGCCCCCGGGCGGCCAGGTGCTCGCGGATGACGGCCATGTCCAGGTTGGTGCCGTCCTGGCCGCCAAGCGAGGCCGGCAGGCCGTAGCGCAGCCAGCCGGCCGCGTCGGCGACCGCGCGCATCCGCGTCAGGAGCTCCTCCCACTCGCGGCTCGGCAGGCCGCCGCGGTCGAGGTCGGTGCGGGCGAACTCGCGGCGCTCGTCGAAGAACTGCGGGTATCGCGCTTGCAGGGGCATGATCTCGGCCTCGATGAAGGCGTCCATGCGCTCCAGCAGGGGCGGCAAGTGGTCCGGCAAGTCGAAGTTCACGTAAGGTCCCCCGCCGATCAGGAGCGCGACTGTATCGATCCGTCGATACGGTAGGGACCCGGCGGGGATGCGTCAAGGTCAGGAGACGGTTGCCGCCAGCCGCTCCATGTACCACTCGCCCGGCGTCGTGGCCGACTTGCACCGCTCCTCGGTGCGGGCGTCGCTGAACGGGGTGCGCCCAGGCGCCCGTGGGGGCCCGTCCCTAGCGCGTGCCCCCCGGGCGCCTGGGCGCCCACAGCTGGTCGGCGTCGCCAACCGCGAGCCTGCCCCGGTAGACGTCGATCTTGTGGTCGATGATCTTGAGGTTCTGCTGCAGCTCGGCCAGCTGAGCAGTCACCTCGGCGCGATGGGCCTCCAGGAGGTCGAGTCGCTCCTGCTCGTTCCCGTACCCCTCCGACACGAGCTCGGCATACCGTCGGATGACCTTGATGGGCATGCCCGTCCCCCGCAGCTTCGTGCAGATGACGATCCAGTCGAGGTCGAGCTGCCGGTACCGGCGCCGTCCCCCGCTGGTGCGGTCCACCGCGTTGATGACCAGGCCCGCGCGTTCGTAGTAGCGCAGGGTGTGCGCGCTGACCCCGGTCCGGCGGGCGGCCTCGGCGATGCTCAGCCCGGCCCCGGTCTCTGGCGGAACAGCCGGTTCCGGCTGCGGCTTGACTTCGAGCACGCTCTAAATCTTAGCATCATGATCACGGGTAGCCGCCAAAGAAAAACTTAACCGAACAAGACCAAGCAAGCTCACCACGGTCGGCAAGGTGGCGGCCGGCCGGGTTGGAGCCTCCATGACCGAGCTCAGCCGACACCGTCGGCTCCTTGTACTGACGATCTGCTGCGCAAGCATGATCGTGGTGGTGATGGACATCTCCATCGTCAACGTGGCGTTGCCGGCCATCCGCCGCGACTTGCACGCTTCGGTATCCGGCCTGCAATGGACGGTCGACGCCTACACCCTGGTGCTGGCCAGCTTCCTGGTGCTCGCCGGGTCGACCGCCGACCGGGTCGGCCGTCGGCGCGTCTTCCAGATCGGCCTGGCCGTCTTCGGGATCGGCTCGCTGCTGTGCGCCCTGGCGCCGGGCACTGGCTGGCTGATCGGCGCGCGCGGGGTGCAGGCCGTCGGCGGCACGATGCTCAACCCGGTGGCAATGGCGATCATCGCCACCACGTTCCCCGAGCCCCGCGAGCGGGCCCGGGCCATCGGCGTGTTCGGCTCGATGTCGGGGCTAGCGCTGGCGCTGGGCCCGATCCTGGGCGGCGCGCTGGTCGACGCCTTCAGCTGGCGCGCCGTCTTCTGGATCAACGTGCCGATCACGGTCGCGGCGATCGCGTGCACCGCGTTGTTCGTGCCCGAATCCCGGGCTCCCCGCGCGCGCCGGTTCGATCCGGTGGGCCAGCTCCTGGTGGTCTTGGTACTCGGCGGCGTCGTTTACGCGATTATCGAGGCAGGCAGGCTGGGCTGGACCTCGCCAGCCATCCTTGCCCTGATCGCGGTCGCCGTGGCGGCCACGCTGGGCCTGGTCGGCTACGAGCAGCGCCGCGCCGACCCGCTCCTGGAGTTGCGGCTCTTCCGCAGCGTGCCGTTCAGCGCGGCAATCGTGATGGCCTTGGTCGCCCTGTGCGGATTCAGCGCGTTCTTGTTCGCCACCACCTTGTACCTGCAAGCCGTCCGCGGGCTGTCGGCGCTATCGGCCGGACTGTGCCTGCTCCCGGTCGGCGTGCTGGTCATCTTGCTGTCCCCGCGCGCCGGACGGCTGGCTGCCGCCCGCGGGCCCCGGTTGCCCCTGGTGACCTCCGGGATCGCGCTCGCGCTGGGCGGCCTCGCATCCGCCTGGATAGGCCCGGCCACCCCGCTGGCCGCCGTCATCGCGAGCTTCGCGTTGTTCGGCGTCTTCCTGGGGATGGTGAACCCGCCGATCACCAACACGGCGGTCTCCGGAATGCCCCGGTCGATGGCGGGGGTGGCCACCTCGCTGGCCTCTAGCGGCCGGCAGACCGGCACGACCCTCGGCGTCGCGATCGCCGGGGCGATCGTGGGATCGTCCCTGGCTCAAGGCGGCAGCGCGTTCACGGCCAACACGAGCGCGCTGTGGTGGCTGGTGCTCGGGCTCGGCCTCGTGATCCTGGCCCTGGGGCTGGTCAGTACCGGGAGCCGGGCGATGGGCACCGCCAGCCGGGCGGCGGCGCTATTCGAGGAAGTGGATCGCGGCTCTGGCACCCCGCCCCAGTCATCGACGCCCGCGCGGGCGGGCGAGAGCCGGGCTCCACGGTAAGCCATCGGGATCATCTGCCGCGGCCACGCGACCGGCTCGCGGCCGGCTACCCGTGCCCGCCCGCCCCGGGCCGCCAGTAGACGGCCTTGACCCAGATGGTGGCCACCGCGTCCAGGGCCGCCTCGTCGTCGAAGGGCACGTCCTTCTCCCCGCCCTGCCCGAGCCAGATGTAGCAGAAGTGCTCCAGCATGGCCGACAGGGCCGAGGCGGTCATGACCGGGTCGACGCCGGGGCAGTAGCCGTGCGCCTGCGCCGCCCGCACCTCCCCGGCGATCCGGGTGATGGCCTCCCCGCGCAGCTCCAGCCACCGGTCCCGGAACCTGCCCTCGACCATGGCGGCCTGGAAGATGCCGATCAGCTCGCCGCGCCGCTTGGCGTAGGTCCGCCAGAACCCGGCGACCGCCTCCCGCAGCGCCTCCGGGCGGGCCAGGCCGGCCCGGAACGGCAGGACCGCCAGCGCCGTGGCCTCGGCGTGGAACTCCTCGGCGAGCGCGATGAGCAGGTCCGCCTTGGTGTCGTAGTAGTTGTAGAACGACGCCGCCGACCGGCCCGCCTGCGCGGCGATGTCACCGATCTTGGCGTTGAGGTAGCCGTCGCGGGCGAATACCACCCGGGCGGCCTCCTTGAACGCCTCGTCGGTCGCCCGCCCCTTGCGGGTCGCCGCGGTCAAGAGACGCGCGCGCCGGCCCGGTCGGCGGCGGTCTTCGGCTCGTGCCGCACGTCTCCCGGCTGCCCCATCGCCCGCCGCCAGCAGGCGAACTCCAGCACGATGCCGTCGGGGTCCTGGAAGTAGAACGAGCGGACGAACACGCCCGGGTGCAGCTCGCGGGCCACGCCGAGCTCGCTGTCGTCGTGGTCGAGGATCGGGGAGACCCGGACGCCCTTGGCCTTCAGCTTGGCCCGGTACTCCAGGAACCGCTCCTCGGGGACGTTGAACGCGACGTGGTTCATCGACCCGACCGCGCTGGTCCACTCCCCGATGCCCGGCACGGTGACCGGCGCCGAGACGCCGGGCACCCCGTCCGGTGCGTCCGGGAACCAGAAGAACGCCAGCGCGTTCCCGCCGCCCATGTCGAAGAAGAAGTGCTGCCCGGACCCGCCGGGCAGGTTGATCGTCTTGATCAGCCGCATGCCGAGCACCTGGGTGTAGAACTCCACGGTGCGCTTCATGTCCGAGCAGACCAGCGCCAGGTGATTGACGCCGCCGAAGTCGAACTCCTCGTTCCGCCACTCCATGAGGCTCCTCCTCAAAAATGAAACTGAAGTTAGATTCAGTTTTGCTTTCCCGGGGCTGTACAGTCAAGCTCCAAAGCAGGCAGTGCTGAACCAAGGGAGTGCCGGACGAAGGCAGTGCGGCAACGGAAACGGGGCGCCTCGTGGTTGACATCGTCGCGGAGTTCGTGGGCCTGCCGTCCCCGGCGATCGGCCGGGCCGGCGCGGGCGGGCATCCCTGCCAGGGCATCTACCACCGGCCCGCCGGGTCCCGGCCGGCGACGGCGTTCATCGCGACGCACTACAACGTCGACTTCTCCGAGCACTACATCGCCAGCTACCTGGCCGAGCGCGGCTACGGCTTCCTCGGCTGGAACACGCGGTTCCGCGGGAACGAGGCGAACTTCCTGCTCGACCACGCGCTGGCCGAGATCGGCGTCGGGGTCCGGTGGCTGCGCGAGGAGGCCGGGGCCGGCCAGGTGGTGCTGCTCGGCAACTCCGGCGGCGGGTCGCTCATGGCCGCCTACCAGTCGCAGGCCATCGAGCCGAACGTGACGCCCGCCCCCGGGATGAGGCCGCTGGCCGCCCTCGCCAGCCTGCCGCGCGGTGACCTGTTCGTCGCGCTGGCCGCGCACTCCGGCCGGCCCGAGGTGCTGACCAACTGGATGGACCCCTCGGTCACCGACGAGCGCGACCCGCTGTCGGGCGACCCGGCGCTTGACCCGTTCAACCCCGGCCACGGGCCGCCCTACAGCGGGGACTTCCAGCGCCGCTACCGCGCCGCCCAGCGGGCGCGCAACGAGCGGATCACCGACTGGGCGCTGCGCGAGCTCGGCGCCCTGGCGGGCACCCGGGCGCGGGACAAGCTGTTCCTCCTGCCCCGCACGTGGGCCGACCTGCGCATGATCGACCCCTCCATCGAGCCCTCGGACCGACGGCCGAACTGGTGCTACCTCGGCGAGCCGGTGAAGGCCAACTACGGCGTGTTCGGCATCGGCACCGTCAGCACGCTGCGCACCTGGCTGTCGATGTGGAGCCTGCGGACCTCCCAGTGCATCGCGGCGCCGCACCTGGCCCGGATCACCCAGCCGTCGCTGGTCGTGCACGCGACGGCCGACGCCTGCGTGTACGACAGCGATGCCCGCGCCCTCTTCGACGCGCTCGCCGCCGAGGACAAGACGCTGGAGTTCATCAAGGGCGACCACTACCTCCAGGATCCGCCCGGCGCCCGCGACCAGGCGGCCGACCTCATCGCGGCCTGGGTCGCCGGCCACCCGGCATGAAGGTCCCCCGCGATGGCGTGATCGCCGACCGCTAAGAGGCCACCCGGGACGGGACCTCAGTGCGGGATGCCGTCGATGAGGTCGCGGGCGCCCTTGCGGAGCAGCACTGCGGCGATGTGCGCGCCGAGCTGAGCGGGCTTATCGGCCGGACCCCGCTCCATGGCGTGGACGTACTCTCCGCCGTCGGGGGTGAAGACCATGCCCCGCAGCGCGAGCTGGCCGTCCGGCGCGGTCGAGCAGTACCCGGCGATCGGGCTGTTGCAGTGTCCCTGAAGACCCTGCAGCATGGTCCGCTCGGCGCTGACATGGACCCGGGTGTCCGCGTCGTCGAGGGCACGGAGAAGCTCGCCGACGGGCCCGTCGTCCACGCGGCACCGCAGGCCGATGACCCCGGCTCCCACGGCCGGGCACAGGAACCCGGCGTCAAAGGTCTCGGCCGCCCGGTCCTCCATGCCGACGCGGGCCAGCCCCGCGCGGGCCAGCATCAGGGCGTCGAACTCGCCGTTGTCGAGGCGGGCCAGCCGCGAGTTGACGTTGCCCCGGCTACGGTGGACCGCGAGATCAGGCCGGTGGCGTCCGAGCTGGGCCTTGCGCCGCACCGAGGAGGTCCCGATCCGCGAGCCGGCCGGAAGCTCGGCCAGCGCCCGGCAATCCGACCCCAGCGGGAAGACCAGGCAGTCCCGGACGTCCTCCCGGGGAAGGTAGGCCGCGAACACCAGTCCAGGAGGCAGGGGCACGTCGCCGGGGACGTCCTTGACGCAGTGGACGGCGATGTCGACCGCACTGGTCAGCAGGGCGCGGTCGATCTCCTTGACGAACAATCCCTTGCCGCCCAGCACGGCCAGGTCACCGTCCCACCGGTCAGCGGTCGTCGTGACCCCGCTTATGGCCACCTCCAGGCCCGGGATGACGGAGGACAGCAGGCCGGCGACCGCCCGGGCCTGGGCCATCGCCATCGGAGACGTCCGCGAGCCAAGCGTGATCTTTCGCTCCCCGACGACCTGGCGGAGGTAGGCGCTAGCCGCTTGCGGCACTACTAGCCCGGTCGCGGGGCCGCGGGCACTGCTCACAAAAGCCAACACTACGCCGCACAGAGTGTCGAGCCGGCGCTCTTGCGGCTATCCACCCGCACCGCCTGAACTAGTCGCGGCATTGGCGGGCGCGCGCCCGGTATAAAGTTCTGCTGTGCAGAAAAGGCAAGCTGGCCGGGCCGCCGCCGAGCCCGGTCAGGAGCCGGCGTACCCGATCGCGTCGGTGAACAACGCGCTGCGCTTGCTGCTGCTGTTCCGCGGCCAGTCCCGGGTGCGGCTGTCGCAGGCCAGCGAGCATCTCGGCGTCGCCCACTCCACCGCCCACCGGCTGCTGGCGATGCTCGCCTACCACGGGTTCGTCCGCCAGGAGCAAGAGTCGCGCACCTATGTGGCTGGCCCGGTCCTGGTCGAGATGGGGCTGGCCGCGGTGCGCCAGCTGGACATCCGCCGCCACACCCGTGCTGGAGCGGCTGGCCGGCTCGCTGGGCGAGACGGTCCACCTGGCCGTGCTCGAGGGCAGCAACGTGCGCTACCTCGACGCCGTGGAGAGCCCGCGGGCGCTGCGGGTCGCCGCCCGCACCGGCGCGATGCTCGCGGCCAGCTGCACCGCCTCCGGGAAGGCGCTGCTCGCGGAGCTGCCCGACGCCGAGGTGGCGGCCCTGTTCCCCGGCCCGGCGGCGCTGCCCCGGCTGACCGAGCGGTCGATCACGTCCCGTCCGGCGCTGCTGGCCGAGCTGCGGAAGGTGCGCGCGGCCGGATGCGCGGTCAACACCGAGGAAAGCGAGGAGGGCGTCGCCTCGGTCGCGATCGCCGTCCGCGGCCGTCCGCAGGTGCCGGTGGCCGCGCTGGTGGTGTCGGCGCCGCTGGCGCGGATGACCGAGCAGGCCGCCTGGCTGGAGGGCCAGCTTCCCGGTGCTACCTGATGCCCCTGTTATCTGATGGCCCTGTTATCTGATGGCCCTGTTATCTGATGGCAATGCCGCCGTCGGAGTGCACGATGGTGCCGGTGATCCCGCGCGCCCGGTCCGAGGCGAGGAACACGTAGCCGCCCGCGTGGTCTTCACCGGTGAGCGCGACCCGCAGCGGAGTGCGATCGCGCAGGTCCTGCTCGCGGCCCGGGGCCGCTCCGAGGACGCGGCCGGCCAGCCCGAGGCTGGCCGGGCCGGTCAGCTCGGTGCCGAGCGTCCCGCCGGGCGCCACCCCGTTGACCCGCACCCGCGGCGCCAGCTCGTGCGCGAGCGCGATCACGCAGCCGCGGACCGCGAACTTGGAGGCCACGTACAAGACCCCGCCCCGGCCCGGGTAGAAGCCGGACGTCGAGACGGTCAGCACGACCGATCCGCCGCTGCGCTGCAGCTCCGGCAGCGCCGCGCGCACGCAGGCGAGCTGGCTCTTGACGTTGACCGCGAAGATCTCCTCGAACGCGCCGTCCAGCTCGTCGTCGCCGATGTCGGCGATCCCCCGGTAGAAGTCGAAGATGCCGACGCAGTTCACCAGCACGTCCAGGCCGCCGAGCGCGCCGGTGACCGCCGCGACGGCCTCGCGGGCGTCGGCCAGCCTGGTGGCGTCCCCGCGGCTGACCAGGGCGCCGGGCAGCTCGGCGGCCAGCCGGGCAGCCTTGCCCGCGTCCAGTTCCAGCGCCGCCACCTGGGCGCCCTCCTGGTGGAAGGCGGCCGCGACCGCGCGGCCGATCCCCGAGCCCGCGCCGACGATGAGCGCCCGCTTGCCGTCCAGCCAGCCCATCAGCGCGCGCCCCGCGGCTCGTCCCCTGGCTCGTCCTCCGGCCCGTGCGGAGTCCGCAGCAAGGCGGAGAACAGCTCGTGGCCTTGCCAGGTCAGCGCCTCCAGCTCCAGCGGGCAGAGCATGACCTGCCGGCCCGAGCTTGGCACGGTGATCCGCAGCCGGGCGCCGTTGCGGGTCCGCACCCGCTCCACGACGACCTCGGTGAACTCGTTGCCCAGCCGGATGACGGGCTCCTCCCCGGGAACGCTCTTCACAAGAAGACCGCCAGGTTCTGGGTGCGCAGCACCGCCTCGTCCACCGTGATCTCGCGCCGGGCCAGCCGCAGCCCCGCGCCGGTCTCGCGCAGCAGGTCGGCGCGGCCCGCCGAGACCAGGTCGGCCTCACGGGTATCGCCCCGGCTGCGGAACAGCAACACCGCTGACTCGACCAGGAACTCCGCCGGCGCCCGGGCCTCGTTGCGGAAGGTCCGGACGTTGGTGACGAAGTGCCGGGTCCGTGACGGCGGGTCCTCCGTCCACGCGTGGTCGGTGGCCAGCCGCTGCACTCGCTTGCGCAGCGCGTACATGTCCTCGTCGAAGTGCCCCATGTCGGCCAGGGAGTCAAAGCCGGCGCCGCGGGCGGTCGTCACCCGGACCGGCATCAGGTAGCGGATGTCCTCGCACAGCAGGTCCAGCCAGCCAGAGTAGTCGGCCGTGTCGAGCAGCGCGGCCTCCTCCACCAGGAACTGGTGCGCGGCCTGGTGCGCGGGGTCGCCGTAGGGCAGCGGCCGGGCGGTCATCGCGGGTCCTCCAGGTGGTCGCTCCACTGGCGCAGCCAGTGCCGCTGGTTGAATTCACCGAAGCCCTGGTAGGCGACGCCGGGGCCGGCGAACGTGGCCAGCGGCGGCTTGATCGGCTGCCCGGCGGCGGTCAGGCCCATCCGGCTGTTGAGCTTGAGCCGCCGCGCCATCGACCCGGCCGCCATCTCGGTAATGGACACCCAGTTCTCCACGTCGTCCTGCTCGAACATGCCGGAGCTGCCAAAGCACATCAGGTAGGCCTTGTAGGAGTCCCGCTTGAAGTCCCCGGGCGCCGCCGCGTCAACCGCGAACCAGGACAGGACCTCGGTTTCCCGCTCGCTGACCGGCTGCCACTGGCGCAGCGAGATGAACGGGGCGACGGTCCCGCGCTCGTCGATCTGCGGCCAGTTGTGCACCAGGCTCAGGTTCGGGAACAGCGTCGCCGCCGACACCATGAAGCCGCTGTCGGCGATGAGCGCCCGCTGGCCCGCCGACCAGGAGGCGGCCATCGCCGGGATCATCTCCTCCGGGTAGCCGACGTAGCGAAGCTGGCCGGCGAAGTCGCCGCCGGGCGGCAGCTTGTAGGTCGTCCCGGCGCCGGGGCCGGCGACGTACAGCGCGCCTTCCTTGCGCTTGCTGGCCTTCGGCTCGCGGAACAGCCCGATGTCCACCACGCTGGCGTGGGTATGCGGGGTGTGGTAGCTGTCGCCGGCGAAGTTCTCCGCGCCGATCTTCCAGTTCGCCTTGACCCGCCACCGCTGCGGGCCGCGCAGCTCGACCCCGGCGGGGCTCTGGCGGGTGTAGAAGTCCAGGTAGAAAGCGAAATCCCCGAGGTATTCGCGCAGCGGCGGGACGCCGGGGTCAAGGCTGATGAAGATCAGGCCGTTGTGAATGCCCAGGGCCGGCGCCGGCAGCAGGGACTGGCCCTCGCGGGGGAAGCCGTCCTCGCCGCCGTAGGCCTCGGCGTGGAACGGCAGGCCGGTGAGGCTGCCGTCGTTGCGGTAGGTCCAGGCGTGGTAGGGGCAGCGGAAGTGCGAGGCGTTGCCCATCTCGGCCCGGCAGACCTGCATGCCGCGGTGCAGGCACATGTTGAACATGACCCGCACCGCGCCCGACTCGTCCCTGGCCACGATGAACGAGTCGGCCAGCACCCGGCGGACCACGTAGTCCCCCCGGTCGGGGATCTCCGACTCGTGGGCGAGGAACACCCAGGACCGGGCGAACAGGCGCATCCGCTCCAGGGCGAAGATCTGCGGGTCGCCGTAGATGTGGGCCGGGATCATGCCGCGGCGCACGTCCGCGAGGACGGCCGCTAGCTGGGAGCCGGCGAAATTCATAGCCGGAAGTCTGTCTTACAGAAGTCATTTCTGCAACGACGGCGGCTGGGCCGCCCGCGAGGCCCAGTCCGCCTGAGCGGCCTCAGCGGCCACTGAAGACGGGGCGCTGGCGGGCGAGATTGGCCTCGATCCCGGCGTGGCTGTCCTCGGTCGCCCACAGGCGGACCTGCTCGTGGTGCTCGTGGTCAAGCACGGCGCGGACCCGGTCGGCCAGGGAGCCGCGCAGCGTGCGCTTGATCGACTGCACCGCGAGCGGCGCCGCCACGGCGAAGTCCCGCGCCCAGCGGACGGCCTCGGCGCGTTGTTCCCCGTCGGGAACCAGCCGGTCGGCCAGGCCGAGCTCCAGGGCCTGCTCGCCGGTGACCCGGCGGCCGGTGCCCAGCAGGTCCAGTGCCTGCCGGGGGCCCACGATCTCGGGCAGGGTGACGCTCAGCCCGAAACCCTGGTGGAAGCCCAGCATCGAGAAGTTCGCGTGGAAGCGGGTGGACGGCGCCGCCACCCGGAAGTCGGCGGCGCAGGCCAGCCCGACCCCGCCGCCGACGGCCGAGCCCTGCACCGCCGCGATGACCGGGACCGGGATGTCGAACAGGCGGGCGGCCTCTTGGTAGAGGGCGCGCGTCGAGTCCGCGCGGTCGCCGGCCATCTCGCCCGCGGAGAAGTTCGCGCCCGCGCAGAAGTGCTTTCCGGCGGCGGCCACCACGATGGCGCGTGCCCCCTGGGCGACCAGGTCCTGCGCGGCGTCGGCGACCTCGCCGATGAGCAGCTTGTCGAAGTAGTTCGCCGGCGGCCGGTTCAGCTCGATGACCGCGACGTGATCGTCCACGCTGGTGGTGATGGCGGTGTACACGATCAGGCTCCCCTTGTCGTTCCGTCGGGCACTGCCGTTGCTTCGGGCACTGCCGTTGCTTCGGGCACTGCCGTTGCTTCGGGCACGGTCGTTCCGTCGGGCGCGGTTGCCGGGACGGGCACCGTTGATGCGACGGAGGTGGCCGCGGCCATGAGGCCGCGTGATCCCGCGAGGGCCGCCCCTAGCCGGGTGTTCACCGCCGCCTCCGACCCGAATTCCCGGCTCCAGGTGTGCAGCCTGCGGGTGAGGTGCTGGAGGCGGTACTCCCTGGTCATGCCGATAGCCCCGTGCGCCTGATGCGCCGCCCGGGCGGCCAGGCCCGCGTGCCGGGTGGCGACGGACTTGGCCGCCAGGATCTCAAAGGCCGCCGGCCCGGTCATGGCGGCGCGGGCCGCCCGCTCGGCGGCCAGCGCGGTGATCGCCGCCGCCTGGGCGAGCTCGACGACGTGCGCCTGGACGGCCTGGAACTGGCCGATGGGCCGGCCGAACTGCTGGCGTTCGGCGACGTACCGGCGGGTGATCTCGAAGGCGCCGTTGATCGCGCCGGCTAGCTGCGCGGCGCGGTAGAGCGCGCCCCGCAGGAAGAGCTGGTCGGGGTCGGGGCCCGGCCACGACTCGACGTGGCCCGCGCGGACCGTGACGTAGTCGTGCGGCATGCCCGCCAGGTCGGTGCCCGGCCGGATGGAAAGGTCACCGGGGTCGATCGACGCCACCCGGGGCCGGCCGGCGTCGTCGATCAGCGCGGCCACCACGCGGGTCGCTCCCCGGCACCACGGCACCCGGCCGGCGTCCCCGGTGAGCCGGTCACCGGACAGGGTGAGGCCGGCGGCCGGCGGGATGACGGCCAGCGGCCCGCGCGGGACCCGCGCTCCGGCCGCCGCGAGCAGCCAGGCCGCCAGGCCCGTCTCCGCCAGCGGCAGCGGGACGGCCCACTCCCCCGCCGCGCGCAGGACCTCGATCAGGTCCAGCAGGTCGCCGCCGGACCCGCCGTGCTCCTCGGCGACGCCGACGAGGGTGAGCCCGAGCCCGGCGGCGGCCGCCCACTCCGGCGCTGGCGGCCCGTCGGCCTCGGCGGCGGTGACCGCCGACGGCGGGAAGGTGGCCGGGAAGAAGTCCGCCAGAAGCCCGGCGAGGTCACTGTCAGGCACTGCGGCTCAGCTCCTTCGCGATGATCGTGCGCAGGATCTCCGTGGTGCCGCCCCGGATGGTCCACGACGGGCCGACGAGGATGGCCCGCGCGAGCAGGGACTCGTGCTCGTCGGGTGAGTTCAGGTCGGGCAGGCGGCCGTAGTGCCGCGCCGCGATCTGGATGCACTCCTGCTCGAACCGGGTCGCCATCTCCTTGGCGAGCGCGGCCTCCATCGTGGGGGACGCGCCCTGGTCGACCATCCGGGCGATGGACAGCGACAGCCCGTGGAAGGCCCAGCACCGCGCGGCGACCGACCCCAGGTCGGCGAGCTCGCCGGGCGGGGCGGTGGCCGACATCCGCGCCGCCCAGCGCTCCAGCACCGGTGCCACGGACATCCACCGCTCGGCGCCGCCGCGTTCGAGGGCCAGCTCGGCGGTGTTCTGCCCCCAGCCCGCGCCGATCTCGCCCAGCCGCATGTCGTCGCCGATCAGCACGTCCGCGAAGGCCACCTCGCAGAAGTCCCCGCTGCCGTCGATGAACGGGATCCCCGAGATGCCGATGCCGTCGAGGGAGGCGTCCACGATGTACTGGGTCAGGCCGCCGTGCCGGTCGTCGGAGGTGCGGAACAGCGCCAGCAGGTGGGTGGCCTGGGCGGCGCCGGAGGTCCAGATCTTGGTGCCGTTGACGCGCCAGCCGCCCTCGGCCCGGACGGCCCGCGTCCGCAGCGAGGCCAGGTCGGAGCCGGAGTCGGGCTCGCTCATGCCGATCGCGAAGGACAGCTCGCCGCTGGCGATCCGGGGCAGGAAGGCGCGCTTGTGCGCTTCGGTGCCGAATCTCGCGATGCTTGGCCCGGACTGCCGGTCGGCTATCCAGTGCCACCCCACCGGCGCCCCCGCGCGCAGCAGTTCCTCGACGACCACCAGGCGCTCCACGGCGGTCCGGCCGCCGCCGCCGTACTCGCGGGGCAGCGTCATGCCGAGCCATCCCCGGGCGCCGAGGTCCCGGGAGAACTCGCGGTCGACGCCGCCGCTCATCCCCAGGCCGGGCTGGTAGCTCCCCGGGGGGAGCCGGCCGGCCAGGAACTCACGGACCTCGCGGCGAAGCTCCTGCTCCGCCGCGCTGAGCTCGGTCGCTTCCAGCCTCACCATGCGGCTCCTTCCGCGATTCCCGCCAGCCCAGGCTACTAGCCGGTAGCAGCGCCGGAATGGCACGGGCCAGGCCGACGGCTACCAGCGCCGGCGCCGTTTCGGCTTGCCGGCCAGCGCGGCCAGGTCCTCGCGGACCGCGTCCGTGTCCGGGTGGCCGGCGCCCAGCAGCCGCTGGTAGTCGGCCAGCGTCCGCTGGTACAGCGCGGTCGCCATGGCCGTCCGCCCCGCGGCCTGGTAGGCCGCCGCCAGGTTTCTGCGCGACATCAGGGTGTCCGGGTGGCTAGCGCCCAGCACCCGCTCGCAATCGGACACCGTCCGCTCAGAAAGCGGGATCGCCTCGGCCGTCCGCCCGGCCGACCGGTAGGCCTGCGCGAGGTTGCTGCGCGACATCAAGGTGGCCGGGTGGTCAGCGCCCAGCACCCGCTCGCAATCGGCCAGGCTCCGCTGGAACAGCGTGGTCGCCGCGGCGGTCAGCCCGGCCGCCCGGTTGGCCAGCGCGAGGTTGATCCGCGACATCACCGTGGACGGGTGGTCAGCCCCCAGCACCCGCTCGCAATCGCCCAGCGTCCGCTCAAAGAGCGTGATCGCCGCGGGGATCCGGCCCGCCGCCTGGTAGGCGACCGCGAGGTTGCTCCGTGACGTCATGGTGTCGGGGTGGTCAGCGCCCAGCAGCCCCTCGCAGTCATCGACCAGGGGCTCCGCGGCGAGGATGGCTAGCTCACTGCGGTCGCCGAGCATGTTCAGCAGGTAGGCGGACTGGCCCCGCAGCCGGAGCAGGGGATCGCCAACCTGCACCCGGGCTAGTTCCTCGGCCAGCAGCGCCCGCCCCGCCTGCGGGTCAGCGTCGTACTTGGCCAGCGCCATCTCACCGCCGGGCTGTCCCGCGAGCCGCTCGCGGACCCCGTCCAGCAGCCGCGCGTACGCGCCCTTCACCGCATCCGGCGTGCCCTCCCTGGCCGCCGCCGCCGAGCCCGCCGCCAAGGCCGCCACAATCACGGTGACCGGGTCCATCCTCACGCCTCCCCCCGGAGCTACCGAGGCGTAAACCTTAGCGCTCCCCGGCGAAAAAGCCCAGGATGACCCGATCCGCGCTGGATGCCTGGAAAGTACCTCCATCGCCGCTGGTGTCGTTCGCCGCAGATACCTGCCCTGGCCAAGCCGGTGACCCGGAGCGTGGCCGGCGCACGGGCGGTACGCGCGCCAGTTACCGGCGGGCGACGCCGACGATGGCGTACTGATCACGCGGCGGAAGGTGGCCCGCGCCTGTCCACACGTGCCACTGGCGCGCGTCCACCACGCCGGGCGGCAGGACCTCCAGGGAGCCGAAGAAGCTGGTGAAATCCGCGACCGAGTGGTTGTACACCGGCGCCACGGTGGTGGAGTAGCCGGCGAAGCCCTCGTCCGAGCCCTCGGTGTCGACGCGGATCGCGGAGAGCACCAGGACGCTCCCTCGTGGCATCGCGGCCGCATAGCGGGCTACCAGGTCGCGGGCCGCGTCGGCCGTGAAGAAGTGCAAAAGGTATCCCATGATCAGGCAGACCGGGGACGACAGGTCGATCCCGGCGCCGACGCTGTCCAGGATCACCGGCACCTCACGCACGTCACCGGCTACCACTGTCACGCCGGGGACGCCCTTGGCGACCCTGGCCCCCAGGTGGCTGAGGACGACCGGGTCGTTGTCGACATACGCCACTCGGGCGCCTTCGATGATCGCGCGGGCCGAGTCAAGCGTGTCCGGTGCCGTCGGCAT
>JAICUO010000794.1 GCA_025935815.1 Streptosporangiaceae bacterium | reverse complement strand
GTGAGGACATGGCTCAATGCGTCCACGACGAAAGCATATGCGCGGCTCGCCGGGTTAAGGCAGCGCAACGAGCCGATCGGTTAAAAAATTGAGTTTATATGTCATTTTCCGTATCATCCTGCAGCCGTAAGGTTCAAGTTAGCTATCTAACTGACCAAATGGGTCCTCGGCTGAGAGGCGGAAGAATTGCCATCAGATCAGTACGTGGCCGCGAGGCAGCCAACGGGGCTGCGCACGCGGCTGGGCATCCTGACGCTCGTGTTGCTGGCCAGCGTGCAGTTCATCGTGATCATCGACACCTCGATCGTGAACGTAACGCTGCCGTCCATCCAGACGGCCCTGCACTTCTCGCAGCAGAACCTGCAGTGGGTGCTGAGCGGCTACGTCCTTACCTTCGGGGGCTTGCTGCTGCTCGGCGGGCGGCTTGGCGACCTGCTTGGCCGTCGGCGCATGCTCGTCACAGGCGTCCTTGCGTTCGCCGCCGCGTCCATGGCATGCGGCCTGGCCAACTCGCAGGGACTGCTGATCGCGGCACGGATGGTGCAGGGCGTGGGCGGCGCGCTGATGGCCCCCGCCGCGCTGTCCACGATCGCCACGACCTTCCCCGGGGGGAAGGATCGCAACACCGCAATGGGCGTGTACGGCGCGGTCAGCGGCATCGCGGGCGCGGCGGGCGTGTCCCTGGGCGGCGTGCTGGCCCAAGGACCCGGATGGCGCTGGGTGTTCTTCGTTAACCCGCCGATCTGCCTGCTCATTATCGCCGGCACCTTCTGGCTGCTCCGGAGTGACTCCAGGCGCGAGGGATCCGCCGGCTTCGACATCCAGGGCTCCGTGCTGGTCACGGCGGGCATGCTGCTGCTGGTGTACGCGCTGGTACGCGCACCGCAGGTCGGCTGGGGTCGCGTGCAGGTCATCGGCGAGCTGGCCGGGGCCGGCGCCCTGCTCATCGCCTTCACGGTCAACGAGGCCCGAAGCCGCCATCCGCTGGTTCCGCTCTCGGTCCTGCGCGTCAGGGGGCTGGCGGCAGCCGATGCCGCCATGCTGCTCGCTTTCGCGGGCATCTTCGCGATGCTCTTCTTCATGACCCTCTACGAGCAGGACGCCCTGCATTACTCGCCGATCAAGACGGGGGTCGGATTCGTGCCCATCACCGCGTGCTTCGCCATCGCGGGAGGGATCTCGTCGCAGCTCATCGCGCGCGTCGGCACCCGGGTGCTGACCGTCATCGGGGCACTGATCGGCGGGGGCGGCGTCTACTACCTCTCCCGCGTGCCGGTTGGCGGGTCCTACGTCGCCGACGTCCTGCCGGGGATGATCATCATGGCGCTCGGGATGGGCGTCGTGTTCGTCACGGCCACCGCCGGCGCCAACGAAGGCGTACCGCCCGCTCAGGCGGGCCTCGCCGCTGGCCTGCTCAACGCCTCCCAGCAGCTTGGCAGCGCGCTCGGGCTGGCCATCTTGTCCGCGATCGCCTCCAGCCGCACGCAAAGCCTGCTCGCGGCGCACGCGCCCCAGCTTGTGGCCCTCACCTCGGGATACCACCGCGGGCTGCTGGTTGGCAGCATCTTCATGGTCGCCGCCGCCGTCATCGCCTTGCGCACCAGCAACACCACGGCGGCCGCATCGCCGGTGCCCGGGGCCGCGGCGGAAGCGATCGCCGAGGCCCCCGCCGCGGGATCCGCGGCGGCGCACCAGGCCGACGTAAGGGGAGACATCTGATGGCCGGCAAGACCGCCCGCCTCGATGCTGCCCGGTTCGGGCCCTGGGCGCTGATCACCGGTGCGTCATCCGGCATCGGCCGAGGCTTCGCCGGACAGATCGCCGCCAATAAGATCAACGTGGTCCTGGCTGCCCGTCGCCTGGCCGCCCTGGACGAGCTCGGCCGGGAACTCGCTGCCCGTCACGGCATAAGATTCCGGTCGTTGCGGGCGGATCTGGCCGGGCCAGACTTCATGGACGCTGTCATCGGGGAGACCCAAGATCTTGATATCGGGCTGGTGGTCTCCAATGCCGGCGACATGGTCCTGGGAGAGTTCGTGACGGGCGACTACGCCTTGCTCGCGCGAGAGACGACCCTGAACGTCAACTCCCATCTCGCCATAGCGCACCATTTCGGGCAGCGCCTGGCCCGGCGCGGCGAGGGCGGGCTGCTGCTGGTGTCAAGCACGGCGGCCCTGCAGGCCGTGCCCTACACCGCGAACTACTCAGCGGCGAAAGCGTACGTATTCAACCTGGGTGAAGGACTGCACCACGAGCTCGCGCCCAAGGGCGTCAACGTCACCGTAGTCCTCCCGGGCGCCACCAGGACGCCGATGCTCAGCCGGTTCGGCGCCGATAAGGGGTCGATGGGCCGGCTGGCGATGCCGGTCGACAGCTGTGTCGCGGACGCCTTGAATTCCCTGCGGGTGAACCGCGCCGTGCGGGTCAGCGGCCGGATGAACCGGCTGGCGACGACGCTGCCCCGCACGGCGCGAACGCGCCTGTTCGGCGCGCTCAGCAAGTCGATGGCTCAGCAGGCATCCGCCGCCGACACGGGCGTGCCTGCCGCAGGACAGGCCCGGTAGCGCTGCCGTTCATCGCGGATATCGGCAAGCCGGGCCGACTAACCGGGAGGCAGGCGCACGACGAGCAGCGTGAAGGAGCCGCTGCGAGTCAAACCACCCCAGCTGCTCGAGAACTAACGGGCAGTGGGGCCGGCGGTGATGACGGGGGTGCGCAGCGGGCCGGGATCGGGGTCTTCCGCCAGGGTGAGGATGTGCCAGGCAACGTCGGCGCGGGAGACGGGCTTGACCGTGACCCGGTCGCTGGCGCGCACGTTACGGGTGAGCGGGCTGTCGGTGAGCTTGACGGGGCGGGGTGCGTGCCAGTCCAGGCCGCTGGCGGCCAGCTCAGCCTCCATCGCGGTGAGGTCCTTGCCGACGCGGCCGAGGTTGGGCACGGCGACGGTGCGGAAGAAGCGGAACAGCAGCCGGGGCGCCGGGCCCATGACGAGGTCGGCGGGGCCCATGCTGGCGGTGCTCACGCAGATCAGCCGGGCCCGGGGAGCGCTGTCGCGGATGGCGGTGACGAGGGCCCGGGCCAGCCGCTGGTGCAGGTCGGGCGGTGAGGTCATGGCGGTGCGGGGGTTGTGGCGGGTGGTGAAGTTCGGCCCGACCGCGCAGACTACCGTGTCGGCACCCTTGACCGCCAGCCCGGCGAAATCAGGGTCGAAGGCGTCCGGTGCGATGATGGTCTCGGCGCCGGTGGGCGGCGCGGTGGGTGCTTGTCGGTAGACGGCGCGGACGTGGTGGCCGCGCTGGGCGGCCAGGGC
>JAICUO010000494.1 GCA_025935815.1 Streptosporangiaceae bacterium | reverse complement strand
GACACCTGGTACGGCTACCGGTACGCCGGGATCCGCACCACCCCCGGCGGCCACGCCCACGTGCGGGTCACCGCCTACGCGATCCCCTACTCCACCATGGTGGCCAGCATCCCGTTCAGCATCGGGCAGGGGATGTTCGTCCCGATCGATGACGAGAACTGCTGGCGGTACTTCCTGGCGCCCAAGGACCGGGGCCAGTTCAACCCGCGCGGCCTCGGCGGCGCGAGCCTGTTCTCCGTCCCGCAAGCCCCGTTCACGACGCCGATGTCGGCGTACAACACCGGCATCGTCCCCCGCGCCTACACCGCAGGCAACGACTACCAGGTCGATCGCGACTACAAGGGCACCGGCATCTTCAGCGGGGTCGCCGACTTCGTCAGCCAGGACCTGATGGTCACCGAGTCGATGGGGCCGGTCTACGACCGCACCCAGGAGCAGCTCGGCTCCACCGACAAGGCGATCAGCCGGATGCGGCACATCTTGCTGACCGCCGCCAAGGACCTGGCCGAGGGCAAGGAACCGCCCGCCGTCGCCGCCGGCCTGGACTACGCCTCCATCCGCGGCGCGGAGAAGATCCTCGAGCCCGGCGAGGACTGGCGCCTGCTCGGCACCAACGCCGACCCCGTCGTCCAAGAAGCCCTCGGCCTCGACTGGCCAGCGGATACCGGCGCCTCGACGCCCTGACGCACCCCGTCCAGGCCCAATGCTGACGATCGTGCCGCTAGTCGCGGCATGACAGTCAGCCCTGGGGTTACCTGCCGTGCCCCTAGGCTGCTAGCCAGGGACTGTGCAGCAGAAGCGTAAGGGGCAGCCCATGTCGACTGGGACACCGGAAAGCGGCCTGGCGGGCGAGCACCCGGGCGGGCCGGCCCGCTTCGCCCCGCTGAAGGGGGTGCTGGTGGTCGCGCTGGAGCAGGTTGTCTCCGCGCCGCTGGCCACCCGGACCCTCGCCGACCTCGGCGCGCGAGTGATCAAGGTCGAGCACCCGAACGGCGGCGATTTCACCCGCCGGTTCGATGACGTCGTGCGCGGCATGGCCGCCCACTTCGTCTGGCTCAATCGCGGCAAGGAATCGGTCGCGCTCGACCTGTCGGTCCCGGCAGCCCGCGAGGCGCTGCACGCGCTGCTGGCCCGCGCCGACGTCATGGTGTCGAACCTCGGCCCGGGCGCGACCGGCCGCCTGGGCCTCGGGCCGGACGACCTCGCCGCCCGGCACCCGCACCTGATCGGCGTGGAGATCTCCGGCTATGGCCGCTCCGGGCCGCTATCGGGCAAGCGCGCCTACGACCTGCTGATTCAGGCCGAGGCCGGCGCCTGCGCGATCACTGGCCGCCCGGGAGAGCCAGCCAAGCCCGGCCCGCCGTACGCCGACACCAGCACCAGCCTGTACACCGTGATCGCCGTCCTCTCCGCGCTCGCCGAGCGGGCCGCGACCGGCAAGGGGCGGCAGATCGAGGTCAGCATGTTCGACGTGGTCGCCGAGCTCATGGGCTACCCGCTGACCTGGGCCCGCTACACCGGGATGGACCAGCAGCCAGCCGGCCTGGGCTCGCCCGCCGTCGCGCCCTACGGTGCCTACCCCCCCGCCGACGCCCGCAGGGGGGTGCTCGGCACCACCAACGACGGCGAGTGGCAGCGGCTGACCCGGCAGATGCTCGGCCGCGAGGACCTCGCCGCCGACCCGAGGTACGCCCGCAACGCCGACCGGGTCGCCCACCGCGATGACCTGGATGCGGAACTGACCCGGTGGAGCGAAGCCCGCACGCTCGCCGAGGTTCAGGCGGCCGCCGACGCGGCCCGGATCGGCAACGGCGTCTACCGCACGCCGACGGAGGTCCTCGACCACCCGCAACTGCGGGCGCGCGACCGCTGGCGCGAGGTGGACACCCCCGTCGGGCCCGTCCTCGGGCTGCTGCCGCCGCTGCTGTTCGACGGCCAGGCCCTCCCGGCCGGCCCGGTGCCCGCCCTGGGCGAGCACACGACGGCGGTCCTGGCCGAGTTCGGCATCGACCCGGCCGCCGTCACCACCCGCGCCACTCCCTGATACTCCCGGACATGGCAATCGATAGGAGACCTCACATGACCGACGCGCAGGCAAGCCCGGGCCAGCCCAAGACCGCCATTGTCACCGGGGGAGCGCGAGGCATCGGCGCCGCCATCGCGAGGCGGCTTTCCGCTGACGGCCTCCAGGTCGCCGTGCTGGACCTGGACGAGGCGGGCGCCAAGGCCACCGCCGCCGGCATCGTGGAAAGCGGCGGCCAGGCGATCGGGGTCGCCGCCGACGTGTCCGACGAGGACGCCGTCCGCGCCGCGGTGGCCCAGGTGGCGACGGAGCTCGGTCCGCCTCTCGTGGTGGTCAACAACGCCGGCGTGACCCGCGACAACCTGATCTTCAAGATGGGCGCGACCGACTGGGACACGGTGATGAACGTGCACCTGCGCGGCGCGTTCCTGGTCACCAAGGCGGCCCAGTCCTACATGGTGGACGCCAAGTGGGGCCGCATCGTCAACATCAGCTCCACCTCCGCCCTCGGCAACCGGGGCCAGGTCAACTACTCGGCGGCCAAGGCGGGCCTGCAGGGCTTTACCAAGACCCTGGCAATCGAACTCGGCAAGTACGGCGTCACCGCCAACTCCGTCGCCCCCGGCTTCATCGACACGGAGATGACCCGGGCAACTGCCGCCCGGCTGGGCCTTGACCCCGAGGAGCACATGAAGAACGCCGCCGCCAGGACCCCGGTCGGCCGGGTTGGCCGGCCAGAGGACATCGCCAATGCCGTCGCGTTCTTCGTTGACGAGCGGTCGGGCTTCGTCTCCGGGCAGGTCATCTACGCCGCAGGCGGCCCCAGGGCATAAGCCTCGCCGCCAGCCGAACGGCGTCCGGCGGCACCAGGGTGTCACGGGTGGAAGATGCGCCACGTGAGGCTGGGACTGCCGGACGCCCCCTGGGCGACCAGGCTGGCGCTGCTCGTCGACACCAGGCCACTGACCGAGACGCTGCCAACCTGCTGCCCGGACGCGAAAGCGGCGGACGGCGGCTGTATCCGCACCTGCAGGCCGATCGTCGCCCCCGAGGGCACCAGGCCAGCCAGGGGCCGCGCCGTCACCACCGGGACTTCCGCCTTGCTCCACGGCACCTTGATCCGGCCTACCACGGTGCCCGCCGGGAGCACCGTCAGCTGCCGGAACATCTTGTGCGCCTGGTCGGCCAGCGAGACGCCGCCGGTCAGCGCGTTGGCCACCGGGCTGGGCGGATAGAGCGGGGCGCCGAGGACCACGCCGTACACGACGCGCTCTTGCCCGGCCACGAGGCGCCGCGCCGCGAACGCCCAGCACGCCTGCGCGGCCGAGTCCGAGCCGGTCTTCACCCCGATGATCCCGTTGGTGCCCACAACCTGGGCATAGTTGTGCACGAGGCCGGCCACCGGGATCACCGCGGACGGCATCGAGACGATGTCGGCGAAGGCCGGGACCGCCATGGCCTTGCCGACCAGGATGAGCTGATCGCGCGCCGTGCTCACGGTGGCCGCGTCCAGGCCCGAGGGGTCGGTGTACGTGGTGTGCGTCATGCCCAGCGACTTGGCGAGCGCGTTCATCTTGGCCACGAACGCCGTTCGGCTGCCCGCGTCCCAGTTGGCCAGCATCCTCGCGACATTGTCGGCCGACGGGAGCAGCAGGGCCTCCAGGGCCTCCCGCTCGGTCAGCTTCTCGCCGGCGGCCACCGCGGCGTTGGAGTTGCCGTTGGCCACGTCCGACTGGTAGTCCTGGAAATCCGCCTGGGTGACGGTGATCGACGGCCCCTGCGCGTCCCCGGCCAGCGGGTGATCGTGCAGCACGATGTAGGCGGTCATGATCTTGGTGACGCTCGCGATCGGCACGACTGGCTGGTGGCTGGTGCTCCACTGAGCGGACAGCCCGCTGACCGTTACGGCGGCTTCCCTCGCCTGCGGCCAGGACAAGCTCGCCCCGCTGGCCTTCTGGACGCTGACCAGGTCGGCGGTCAGCGACAGGGCCGGCAGCGGCCGGGTGGCCTGCCGGCCGATGAGTGCCGCCACTCCCGCCACCGCCACCAAGGCGGCCACCAGTACCAGCCACGCTGTTCGCAAGAGCCCGCTCCTCACCCGTCTTCGCTAAGGCTCGCCACGCGAAGCCGGTGGGCTGCCGACATTACTGGCGCGGCAGGTCAAGGGTTCCCCGGGCAGATCCGCCGCAGCCTCGGTGGAGTTCCGCCGGATACAGGGTATCCGCCCACCGCGCCGGAGGTGATCGGTTGACGGCGGTACTGGGCACGCGCAGCCCTCGTCGGGTCTGGTCAGGTGAGCCTGGGGCCGGAGTCGCGCAGCGCGAGCCAGGAATCCACGTCGGTGCCCTTGTTGGTGATGTAGCCGGTCGCCTCGAGGTGCACCAGGTGGGAATAGGCCTCCCCGATCGCGAACTTGCGCTGCATTCCCAGCATCTGGTCCCAGGGCCTGCTCCAGTGCAGCGCCTGCGCCACTACGACGGTGGAGCAGCCCGGCTGGGCGTGCAGCGTGGCCATGACCTCGCCGAGCCGCTCCTCGTGGTGGGCCAGCAAGCCGTGGATGCGCTCGGTGAGGCCGATGAAGCGGTACTCGTGGGCGGGCAGGACCTCCCCGGCCACCAGGCCCGACATGGCCTGCAGCGAGGCCAGGTACTGACCGAGGATGTCCCCGGTCTGCCGGGGTGCGTGGCTGATGTTCGGCGTGATCCGCGGCAGGATGTGATCCCCGGTCAGCAGCACGTTGCGGGCGTCGTCGAAGAAGCACACGTGGCCGGGGGTGTGGCCCGGAGTCCACACGTTCGTCAGGGCGCTGCCCGGGCCCAGCGGCCGCTCGCCGTCCACGAGGAACCGGTCCGGTTGCAGGGAGAACTCGCCGAAGTCGTCGGGACGCGCGCCGGCCTGGCGGCGGACCGCCTCGAAGTCGGCGGCCAGGCCGCCGCGCTTGCGCAGCGCCTCATCGCCGGCCCGCTCGAAGTCGTCGTGGCTGGTGAAGCGGACTGCGCGGGCGTCGGCCTCATGCATCGCCGCCCACGCGCCAGTGCGCTCGCGCAGCCGCCGGGCCAGCCCCATGTGGTCACCGTGCCCGTGGGTGATGAGGATCGCCTTGACGTCGCTGATGTCCCACCCGGCCTCGCCGAGGCCGGACACCAGGCCATCCCACGATTCCTCCGACGGCCACCCGGTGTCCACCAGCGCCACCCCGCCATCGTGCTCGATGGCGTAAGACAGCACGTAGCGCAGCGGGCTGCCGGGGAACGGGGTCGGGATGGACCACATTCCGGGTCGGACCATCTCGACCGGGGGCAGCACGTGGTCCAGCCACGCCTGCCGCTGCAGCGTGCCGCTCACGATGATGCCGGGTGGTACTGCGCTCACAAGGCTCCTCGGTAAGCAAGACTCCCCGGGGATTCCCCACCCCGGGCACGCCCGCCGCGAGAGCGGGCGAATCCACGACATATGCCCCGCCGGGACTGGCCCTACTCGACGAACAAGAGATTCTCGCAAACTACAAGTCGATACCTGGAGCACGCGACCTCCTGGTCAGCGCGCGGCCGCCCGCAGCGCCTGCTTGGCGATGACGAGCTGCTGGATCTGGCTGGTGCCCTCGTAGATGCGGAACAGGCGGGCATCGCGGTAGATCCGCTCGACGGTGACGCCGCGCATGTAGCCGACCCCGCCGTGGACCTGGACGGCACGGTCGGCGACCCGGCCCACCATCTCCGAGCAGAAGTACTTGGCGCACGACGGGCCGAGCCGGCGGTCCGTGCCGGAATCGAAGTCAGCCGCCGCCGACACCACGAGCGCGCGGCCGGCCAGCACTTCGGTCTGCGAGTCGGCGATCAGTCCCTGGATGAGCTGGTAGTCGGCGATCACGTGGCCGCCCTGCTTGCGGCCGAGCGCGTACGCGATGGTCTCATCCAGCGCCCGCTGCGCCAGGCCCACGCACACCGCGGCGATGTGCAGCCGCCCGTGCGCGAGGCAGCGCATCGCGGTCAG
>JAICUO010000739.1 GCA_025935815.1 Streptosporangiaceae bacterium | reverse complement strand
TCCGCCGGCGCACCACCGCACCGATCTCCTCGATGCGCAGCGCCTGGACCGTCATGATCTGCGAGCCGGCGGCGACCCCGGCATCCCCGGCTCCGGCCATGTCGATGTGGTCGGCCAGCAGCCGGTTCGCGATGTCCCGCTGGCCCTGTTCATCGGCCGCGGCGTAGGCCCGGGCCATCTCGTCGGTCAGCGTCAGGTCCACGTGGGGATTCAGGTAGACCCGCAGCGCCGCGGGCGGCTGGCCAGGGTCACGCCCGGCGATGACCATGCGGCGGGCGGTGGTAAAGTTCTCCCCGGTCTTGGCCATCCGGGCCCGGACCTGCTTCTTGAATGCGCTGTCGTCAGTCACGCCATGTCCCTCGCGGCGATGCTGCCCCGCGCCCTGATCGCCTGGCTTGGCAGTGACCGGTCGTACCGACAGCGCGAACCAGTGGCCCTTGTCCTCACCGCCGCCGCGGGCGTAGCGCTCGGCGCCGCCGACGGAGCACTGAGGATAAGCAGCGCTACCATCAGGCGTGGATTTCGATGAGCGGGTGACCCCGGCCGCGGATTTCTCGGCGATCCCGGCCGCCGATCACGCATCCGAGATCGGGCTGCTGTGTCAGGCCATGGAGACGATCGCCGAGGCTGGCCGCTACCCGCGGCTGGTCGTCGAGCGGCCGTGGTCGGTCCACAATCCCCGGCTCGAGGGGGAGTTCGCCGCGCCCGCGGCGATTCGCTGGTACCTGGAGCGGGAACTGGGCCGGCTGGCCGCGGCCGGCGCCCGGATATCGGTCTTCCCGGGCCGGGAAGCCGTTGACCTGCGCGACCCGCGGCTCGGGCCCGCCGTGGACGAGACGCGGTGGGACCTGCGGCGCAAGAAGCTGTTCCTGTTCGCGCCGGAGCGGATGGCGCTGTCCATCGACCGGCTGGCGCACTACACGGGCACCAGCGCGCAGATGTTCCAGCGGTACGTGCTGCTCACCAACTACGCCTGGCACGTGGCGGAGTTCCGCGCCGCCCTGCCCGATAGCGTTGGCCCCGATTCGCCCGGCCGCCAGATGCCGGCCTGGCATCACATGCTGCCCGGCCGCACGGGCGTGAGCATCGTGAACATCGGCGTCGGCCCGTCGAACGCCAAGACGATCACCGATCACCTCGCGGTGCTCCGCCCCGACATGGTCCTGATGATCGGTCACTGCGCCGGCCTGCGCAACCGCCAGGACATCGGGGACCTGGTGCTCGCGAGCTCCTACGTGCGCGACGACCACGTGCTGGATGACATGCTGCCGCTCAGCGTCCCCGTCGTCTCCAGCCACGCGCTCAACTCGCTGCTGCTCCAGGAGCTGACGGCCCGGGGCCTGCGCAGCCGCATGGGCATCGTGTTCACCACCGCGAACCGCAACTGGGAGCTGCACCTGTCGATCGTGGCGGACCAGCTGCAGGTATCCCGCGCCCTCGCCGTGGACATGGAATCGGCGACCGTGGCGGCCAACGGATTCCGCTACCGGATCCCCACCGCCACCCTGCTCGCGGTCAGCGACAAGCCGCTGCACGCCCGCCCCAAGATCAGCGCGGACGCCCAGGACTTCTACGCCGCCAGCCGCCGCCAGCACGTCGACATCGCGATCTCCGTGGCGAGGACGGTGAGCGAGCAGTTCCCGGGCGGGCTGCCCGCGTCGGGCCTTCGCTCGCCCGACGAACCGCTGCTAGGCGTGGCCATGGCGGAGACCTGACCGCCGGCCAGGAGCTGAAGGCCGCGCTGACGAAGTGGGGAAACTTTGAGCGCCTTGGAAGAGCCGGCACGGTGATCTTGACCATTGACTGACCCGCTAGTCCGGGCGGGGAGCGGCGTCCTGGGTGATGCGCTGGAGGACGGGCACGATCGCGTCGATATCGGCGTCGGCGCGGAACGCGACGATCGTGGTGCCGGCTCCGCCGTGAGCAGGTGGCTGCGCGAACAGGCCGGACACGTGGCGCATCGCGTCGTCGAGCTCGAGCACCGGGTCCGGGCTCTCCCCGCGCAGCCAGCGGCGGAGCACGTGGTTATGGGCGGCGACCACGGACGCGGCCATCAGCTCGGCGCGCAGCTCGCTCATCTGGCCGGCCACGAACTCGCGGAACAGCCGCTGGTAGCGGGCCACGGTGGCGATCTCCCGGTCCCGGAGCGCGGGCACCGAGCTGGTGAGCTTATACCGGCGGCGGGCCAGGTCGCCCTCGTCAAGGTAGTGCAGCAGCACCAGGCGGACGGCGTCGGAGACGGCGGCCAGGGCCGTGGCGGGACCGTCGACGGGGACACCGCGCGCGATGAGCAGTCGCTCGCCGATCTGGGCCAGCAGCCGGTCATGGTCGGGGAAGATGACGTCTTCCTTCGACCGGTAGTACCGGAAGAAGGTCGTGCGCCCCACGCCCGCCCGCTCGGTGATGTCATCGACCGTGGTCTGCTCGTAGCCGCGCTCGTGGAAGAGCGCGAACGCTGCTTGCGCGAGCCTGTCGCGCGGGGACGGCTTGATCATGCGGTGTCCCCCGATCGCGGCGGCCGCTCGCCCTTGCCCAACGGAATGGTACTGAGTACCATCCAAACAGTACCAAGTTCCAAGCGCCTGGGACAGGGCCTGGTGAGCGCATAACACGCCGCTCACGGGACAGGAATGGGTAGTGAGCACCGTGGCACACAGCGAGTCTGGCCTTCCGATCGAGCCGGTCTACGACGCCAGTTCACTGGACGGCTTCGACCCCGCTGCCATGCTCGGCGAGCCGGGGGCCTTCCCGTTCACGCGCGGCGTGTACCCGACCATGTACACCGGCAGGCCGTGGACGATGCGGCAGTACGCGGGCTTCGGCACCGCGAAGGAGTCCAACGAGCGCTACCACGATCTCGTGGCGGCCGGCACGGGCGGGCTGAGCGTGGCCTTCGACCTGCCGACGCAGATGGGCTACGACTCCGACGAGCCGCTGGCGCACGGCGAGGTCGGCAAGGTCGGGGTGGCGATCGACTCCGTTGAGGACATGAAGGTGCTGTTCGGCGGGCTGCCGCTGGGCGAGATCTCGACGTCCATGACGATCAACGCGCCCGCCGCCCCGCTGCTGCTGATGTACCAGCTGGTGGCCGCCGACCAGGGCGTGCCGGGCGGCAAGCTGACCGGGACGATCCAAAATGACGTGCTGAAGGAGTACATCGCCCGCGGCACCTACATCTACCCGCCCGCGGAGTCCCTGCGGCTGATCAGCGACATCTTCGCGTACTGCCAGCGGGAGATACCACGGTGGAACACGATCTCCATTTCCGGCTACCACATGGCCGAGGCAGGCGCGACGCCCGCGCAGGAGATCGCGTTCACCCTCGCCAACGCCAAGGCCTACGTCCAGGCCGCGCTCGCGGCGGGCCTTGACGTGGACGACTTCGCGCCCCGGCTGTCGTTCTTCTTCGTCGCGCGGACCACGATCCTTGAGGAAGTCGCCAAGTTCCGCGCCGCCCGCCGGATCTGGGCGCGGATCATGCGCGAGGAGTTCGGCGCGAAGAACCCCAAGTCGCAGATGCTGCGGTTCCACACGCAGACCGCCGGGGTACAGCTCACCGCCCAGCAGCCCGAGGTCAACCTGGTCCGGGTCGCGGTGCAGGCCCTCGCGGCCGTGCTCGGCGGCACCCAGTCGCTGCACACCAACTCCTTCGACGAGGCCATCGCCTT
>JAICUO010000465.1 GCA_025935815.1 Streptosporangiaceae bacterium | reverse complement strand
GAGAACAGCGGTAGAAGTCGCGGTCACGGCGATGACCGATGCGGCCATCCCCATTCTCATCCGTGTCGGCCATTTAGGCACCATGTACCTCCCGTTGGTCTGGCGTATCAGTACTCCACCATGTTCAACGGGCACGGCAGTACCGGGCAAGGAAATATAGCCGGCAATCTTACGGCAGTTTAACGGCAGCTCACTGCCTCTCGCTGCCGTGCACCCCGGTTAGGGTGGTGACGACCCACCCCCGCCCGGAACCTTCCTGATCGGGACTAGGCCGAGCGCAGCCCATACGGCGACAGTTTCCGGCGATGGAACCTCTCCCGGCTGCGGCATACGGCATGTCAGTCACAAGGGCATGGTGGCGTACCAGCGCAACGGTAGCCAAACTCGATTAAGGCAATGCTGCCGCGCTGCTTCCTGTGCTCGGACGCTGCGCGTCCTGCGCTCCGGGTCGGCTTGCCAACGAGTTCCCTGGGTTGCTCGCCGTGGGTGGTTGCGGTTGGTGGCTGGGATGGGACGTCCCCTCGGCGCTCGATTGTCCCGGCCGTGTCCGCCGCGTCAAGGCCGAACCACAAGCGGTCGTTTTACGAGCCTTGACACGGCGGCCCCGGCCCAGGGGATCGGCACCTACCAAGGGGACGGGGGAGAGGTAGGGCATGGTCAGCATCCGCGGATCCTGTTTGCAGGGAAGCCGCAGGTAAGCGCCGGTATTTGTAAGCGGATTTGTAAACGAGACTCGGCGGGACGGCCCTGGACGGGCGAGACGCGCCAGGCCAGCCGAGACAGGCCGCAGACGATCGGCCGAGGTCAGCGCCACGACGGGAGACGGGCCGAGACGCCGGAGACGCCCGTCGTACTGCTCATAACCCAGAGGTCGTAGGTTCAAATCCTACCCCCGCTACCAAGCTCAGGGCCGGTTCTCGAACAGAGAACCGGCCCTTTGATTTGTATTTGTGCACGGATTTGTGCATGGGACTGGTCGGGACAGGGTCGGGACAGGGTCGCGATCAGGTCGTCTTGGCACGGTCTAGGCAGCTGCTTGCCTACCGACACTGGGCGTCGATGTACTCGGAGAAGCGCGGGAACTCAGCCTGTGCCGCCGAGACGATCCGCTCGACGGGCAGTTCGCGACCGGGCGCGTGCCGTTCGGCGATAGCGCGGAAAGCGTCGTTTGGTTCCAGGATGCTGCCGAGGCCTTCGACAGCTTCGGCAGGCCCATATCCGGCGGCGAACAGCCACAGCAGATCGCCGAGGTCTCGTGCAACGATGCCGCGCTGGCCTTCGGAGCCGAGGTAGACGACCGGTTGGTCGATGATCGGCGCTCCTGGCCGGACCAGCCAGAAGCCCGCGTAGTCACCTGCGCCGGTCGAGCCGAAGAAGCGGAACTCGCTCCCGTCGACCTCGGGATTGCCAGTCCAAAGGCGATACCACTCGGCTGTACGGGCAGGGGCCTCGAAGGCCTCGTATGGCTCGAAGTCGCAGCCGCGAGCCGTCTCAGTCTCGTCGTCCCACTCAAAGCTGAAGCCGATTGTGAACACCTCGGCGAGAGGCAGCGGCAAGCTGAGGTCATCTGGCGTTGTCTCCGTCATGGCGGGAGGATATACCGGCCTGGCCCAGCGATCTGTTCGAGGACGGCTTGGAACGGTCGTGCTCACGTGTGGTCGGCCTCGTCGCCCTGGCCGATGATGTCGTCCGTTGCCAGCAGCCCGCCAAGGATCGGGTCGGCGAGGGTATTCGCAACCTCTCGGTCCGCTTCGAGGTCGGTCTGCACGTACTGCTTCATCGTGAAGGCAACGTCGGCGTGACCGATGCGCTTGGATAGCGCATTCCAGTCGATCTTGGCGTTCCGGCCCGCGGTCGCGTAGCTACCAAGCTCAGGGCCGGTTCTCGAACAGAGGACCAGCCAGCCAGCGGCGCCTCAGCTCGCCGAGGACGCGAAGAACTAAGCCTCTTCGCCTCCTCCTGGCTCGGCCTCAGCTAACCAGCCACGACCTACGCCTCGCGATGACCAGCCATCAATACGGAAGCGGTGATGGCGGTGGCACTCACCATTGTGCCTGTGCACGGGCGCGGTTACGATCCCTTCCGGATTGGGCGAGCGAGCGAGAAGTGCCGCATGCCCTCGGCGACGCCATCCTCCCGGAAACCCGCGTGCCTCAAGACAGCCGCAGATGCCGGGTTGCCCTCATCGGTCCGCGCGATGATCCTGCTAACCTCCGCCCGAGACCAGGCAAAGTCGCAGATGGCGACCACAGACTCACCCGCTAGGCCGCGCCCGCGGTGCTGCTCGACGATCCCATAGCCGATCTCCACGGTCCCGGTCTCATCCGGCGGCCCGTGGAAACCAATGTCGCCAATGACCTCGCCGGTCTGGCGCAAGATGATCTGGAACATGCCCCAGTGGCTGATGCCGTCATTCCCGGCGGCCTCAGCCTGTAGAACCAGGCTCCGCGCGGCCATCCGAGTCCCGGGCAGCGGGAAGCCACGTGCCCAGGACGACGAGCAAGGATCATCCGCCTGCGGGTCGGCCAGGACACGTGCGAGCGCTACCGGCACTTCCCGCAGTTCCACCCGCTCGGCCACCACGCGGTCAGGCTGGTCAGCACTCATCGCTCGCCCTTCGAATAATCTGCTCACGCTCACGTCGGTCGACGTCCCCAGCCCGCGGCTCGCGCTATCCAGCGGCTCGCCTCAGCAGCGCGACGCTCCAGTGGCCCCGTTCCGAGCCTGTGCGGTACCCGATCACCTCCCATCCGTCCTGGCTCGCCTCTTGCAGTACTTGAAGCCCAGCATGTCCTTAGCTATCGAGGTCCTGTCCGCTCCATGCCACGTCGCCTTCTCATGAACAGACAGTGGCCACTCAACCTCGGCGTACTCCCAAGCCGTCATGACAAGAATCCTGGCGGGGCGGGTTGCAGGCCGGCAAGTGCTTCATGTCCGGGCGTAGGTGTTTCCTAGTGGCATGCACGATCTCAGCGCGACGGGCCAGCGCCTGGCGGTTCCGCGCCACCCACTCCGGCGAGTTCCTGGGCATGCCCGCGACCGGGCACGCGATCGAGTAAGTCAGCCACGAGTTCTACCGCATCGCCGACGGGCTCATCGCCGAGGAATGGATCTGCTCGGACATGGCCACCCTGTTCCGCCAGCTCAGCTGACCGCCGAACGGGCGGACCCAGCAAGGCCCCCGCCGCTGGGCCGTAATCGGGCCAGCGGCGGGGCGAGCCGAGCCGAACGTCAGGGCAGGAAGTAGTTCGGGTTCGGCATCTTGAACGTCCTGTCGGCGGACCCGCCGATCAGGTCGCTGAACTGGTCACCGAAGTTCGCCACGATGTCGTACCCGAGCGACTCGATGTGCGCCCGGGTCGCGGACTTGTAGTGGATCGTGGTGCACGAGCCGTTCGGGTCGCTGGCGCAGGTCGCCTTCAGGTAGGCGGGGTAGTCGACGATCGCGGGCTTGGTGAACAGCCCGTCCTCGCCGTCGCTCAGCGTCGTCGGTCCCACGTACCCGGCGTCGACCCCAATGCCGTCCATAGTGAGGTTGCCGAGGGTCGCGCCCTCCTGCGCGGCCGGCCGGCCGGTCAGAAAGAAGATCGCGTAACCCTCCTTGGCGGCCTTCGCCACCAGGTCCACCATGCCCGGGACGGCCGGGAACAACTGGCCGGTCACGAACTGGCCGTTCGTCGTCGGGTTGAAGGCCCAGTTGCTCGCGACCTCGTAGTTCCACGTCGCCAGCGTGGTGTCGTCCACGTCCAGGATGATCGCCTGCTTGCCGTGCACCCTGTGGTGAGCGGCGAGCCAGCGCTCACCCGCCAGGGCGACCGACGTGGCCTCCTTGGCGTAGCTGCTATCCGGCGCGAACGTGCCGGTGCCCAGCGGGTCTCCGTAGTAGTTCCTGATCTGCTGGCGCAGCACGTCCAGGTTCGTGATTTGGTTGGCCGACTTGGGAGTGAAGGTCTTGATGGCAGGCTGCGGCGCGGTCGCCGCGTAGGCGATGGTCCCGCCCGCCGCCAGCATGACGACAGTCGCGGCCGACAAGGCGATAGTGAGTCGCCGGGAGGGCTTACCCCAAGATTTCATCAGCACGATGGCCTTTCGATCGGCAGCGTTCACTTCCCGGCAACCTATCCACTTTCTTAACTTTCTGGCTAGACCACCAGCGCCTTCCCAAGACGCAGCCACTTGACGTCACCGGCCGGCGAACCAGCTGCGCCAGCGTTCAGCCGAACCTTCGCGCGGCCGCACCGTAGACGCGGATCCTCCGCCTGTGTAGCTCGCAACCTGCAAGATCGTGAGTCATTTCTGGCGCTATAGCGCAATGCCGCTTACCTCACCTTCTGCAGCCTTCCCAGAAGCCCCGTTCGCCGCCACAATCGCAAGCGTCGCACCGCGTCACCCGGTCGGCGACTGCATCCGGCGCGGCATGCCGGGAATGCCCGTTTGGGGGCAGGCGGCACGGACTGAATCGCTTATATGTTTGGATTTTGCGGTGTTATAACTCCGCAAAACCCAAACACATATGAAAATACCGCTCCATCAGCAGCCCGTGTCCTGGTCCGCTCGGCGTGGTACGGGGTGATTGCGGCCTCCGTTGCCTCTGGGACTGGAGCGACACCGGAGCTAAGTGGCATTGTTCCAGGGCACCGGAAACGACTCCCCTCTATAGATGGGTAATGCGGGCGACTGCCGGGCCGCGGCCTCGTCGCCATCGCCCGCCAGCGCCAGCGCCAGCGCGCCTGCGCGCCAGGAAAGCCCACTCCCAGGACTAGCAGCCAGGTCAGACGATCCTGATCGGCGGCATCGACGCCTTCGCCGCCTAGGCGTAAGCCAGCGACCCCGGCCAGCGCTGCCTCAGAACAGGTCGCCGCCGGTCAGGACGTAGAGGAAGGGCACCAGCGGGATCAGCCCGAAGACCGCCCACGCGAGCTTGCTGAATCCGCTCAGGTCGCGACGTGACGCCAGGTTGATCCACATGAGGACCACCGCGAGCGGGTGGAGAATACAGAGCAGGAGCTCTACTAGCTTCTTCATCGCACCTCCAGGGCTGGTTCGCGCGAGCATCTTCCCACCGGCCGCGGCGGCAAACGGCCCGGTCGCCCCGCGCCCAGGCTAGCGGTGGGCGGCGAGGACCTTGTGCGGGTCGGCGCCGGCGTCCAGCTGCGGGTCCGCGTGGACCAGGGCGGCGGCCAGGCGGGGCAGGGCGTGCAGCAGGTCGTGCTCCGCGTTCACGGCCACCGAGTGCGCCTCGATCGCGGTCGCCGAACCGCTGACGATGATCTCGCATTCGGCCCGCAGCTGATGGCCGACCCAGCGGAGCCGGACCTGGCCGGTGCCCAGCACCCCGGCCGTGGCCCGCAGCGTGCGCTCGGCCTGGTCGACCAGGGCCGGGTCAACGGCATCCATCAGCCGCCGGCCGACCTCGCGGGCCGCCTGGTACGCCACCCGGGCGATCGCGGCCGTGATCGCCAGGCCAACGGCCGGGTCGGCCCAGGGCCAGCCGAGCGCCATGCCCCCGGCGCCCAGCAAGACCGCCAGCGAGGTGAAGCCGTCCGTCCGGGCGTGCAGGCCGTCGGCGACCAGCGCCGCCGAGCCGATCTTGCGCCCGACCCTGATCCGGTACCGCGCGACCAGTTCGTTGCCCGCGAACCCGGCCAGCGCCGCCATCGCCACCGCGGCCAGGCTGATGACCGGCCGCGGGTGCAGCAGGCGGGTGACCGCCTCATAGGCGGCCAGCCCGGACGAGGCCAGGATCAGCGCGACGATCGCCACGCCCGCGAGGTCCTCGGCCCGGCCGTACCCGTACGTGTACCGGCGGTTGGGCGGCCGGCGGCCGATGATGAACGCGATCCCGAGCGGGACGGCCGTCAGCGCGTCAGCGGCGTTGTGCAGCGTGTCGCCCAGCAGGGCCACCGACCCCGACATGGCGGCGACGACCGCCTGGATCAGCGCCGTCGCGCCCAGGACCCCCAGGGAAATCCACAGCGCTCGCATGCCCTCGGCGCTGGCCTCCATCGCCGTGTCCACCTTGTCGGCCGCCTCGTGCGAGTGCGGGCGCGCCAGGTGCGCCAGCCGGCCCCGGACTCCGGCCCCCCGGCCGTGGCCGTGATCATGCTCATGACCATGCCCGTGGTTGCCATGGACGTGACCGTGCTCCTGCTGCGGACCGCCGCTCGTGCTCATGCCATCCAGCATGACCGAAAAGGCCCATTGCAGCACATCAACGATAACTATCCGCCTGCAAGTGCGAATGGCTGGCAGCCGCAATCAGGCTGCCATGACCGCGGGGGGGGGAGGCCCGACGGGGGCCCCCCCGCGGGAAGGCCCCGGGGGCGGGTTGGACGTAAGGGGCACCGAGGCCGGGGGCGAGGCTG
>JAICUO010000534.1 GCA_025935815.1 Streptosporangiaceae bacterium | reverse complement strand
TGGGCCGGATCGCCGAGCGCGACCGCGCCATCCTGGCCGAGCTGCACGGCGAGGCCAGCTTACGCGAGCGGCTGATCGCGGCCCTCGGCGCGAGCGCGGCGCTCGCCGACCACCTGGCCCGTCATCCCGCCGACCGGTCAGTGCTGGGCGAACTGCAAGGCGGCGAGCGTCCCGGCCCGGCGGCGATCCGCGCGGAGTTGCTGCGCGCCGTCGGCGCCGACCCGGTTTCGGCGGCGCCGCGCGCGAGTGAGACCGGCAGCGCCGCCGCGAGCGCGCTGGCGGCCGCCTACCGCCGCCGGCTGCTGGACCTGGCGGCGCGGGACCTGACCGGGGCCGCGACCGTCGATGAGGTGGCCGCGGAGCTGGCCGACATCGCCGGGGCAGTCCTGGAGGCGGCGCTCGCCGTCGCCTGCGCCGAGCTGCCCTCGCCGGCGCCGGTGCCGCCGTTCGCGGTGATCGCGATGGGCAAGTGCGGTGCCCGCGAGCTCAACTACGCCAGCGACGTCGACGTGATCTTCGTCGTCGGCGACGACGCCGACGCGGCGGGCATGAAGGCCGCGACCCAGCTGGCCACGGGCATGATCGGCGTCTGCGAGCGCTTCACCCCCGAGGGCGCCATCTTCCCCGTCGACCCGAACCTGCGCCCGGAGGGCCGTAACGGGCCGCTGGTGCGCACGCTGGCCAGCCACCTCGCCTACTACGACCGGTGGGCGAAGACATGGGAGTTCCAGGCACTGCTCAAGGCCCGGCCGGCGGCCGGCGACATGGCGCTGGCGAAGGCCTACACCGGCGCGGTGACCCCGCTGGTCTGGCAGGCCTCCCAGCGCGAGAACTTCGTCGAGGACGTGCAGGCGATGCGCCGCCGGGTCGAGTCCACGCTGCCCAAGAACATGGCCGGCCGCGAGCTCAAGCTGGGCCCCGGCGGCCTGCGCGACATCGAGTTCGCCGTCCAGCTGCTGCAGCTCGTGCACGGCCGGGCCGACGAGCGAGTGCGCGCCCCGGGCACCTTGCCCGCGCTGGCGGCGCTGGCGGAGAGCGGCTACGTCGCCCGCGAGGACGCCGACGACCTGGCCGCCGCCTACCGCTTCTTGCGCCAGACCGAGCACCTGCTCCAGCTGTATCACCTGCGCCGCACCCACACGCTGCCGGAGGATCCCGCCGTGCTGCGCAGGCTCGGGCGGGCGATCCACGGCATGCGGGGCGACCCGGCGGCGGCGTTCGACGAGGCGTGGCGTCGGCACGCGATGCGGGTGCGCCGCCTGCACGAGAAGCTGTTCTACCGCCCGCTGCTGGACGCCGTCGCGCGGCTGCCCACCGAGGCGGCCCGGCTCACCCCGGAGGCGGCCCGGACGCGGCTGGAGGCACTCGGCTACGCCGATCCGGCGGGCGCCTTGCGCCACATCGAGGCACTGACGACCGGGGTGCGGCGGCGGGCCGCGATCCAGCGGACCCTGCTGCCGGTGCTGCTCGGCTGGTTCGCCGACGCCGCCGAGCCGGACGCCGGGCTGCTGGCGTTCCGCCAGGTCAGCGAGGCGCTGGGGGAGTCGCCGTGGTACCTGCGGCTGCTGCGGGACGAGACCAAGGCCGCCCGGCGGATGGCCGGCGTGCTCGCCTCCAGCCGGTATGCGACCGGCTTGCTGCTGCGCGCGCCGGAGGCGGTCGCGATCTTCGCCGACGACGAGGAGCTGGTGCCCCGGGGACGGTCGGCCGTCCGCGGGGAGATGACGGCGGCCGCGCTGCGCCATGAGCATGACGCCGACGCGGCGGCGGTCGCCGTCCGGTCGATCCGCCGGCGGGAGCTGCTGCGCATCTCCTCGGCCGACATCCTCGGCTTCGCTGACCTGGCGCAGACCGGGGAGGCGCTGACCGCCGTAACCGGCGCCGCGCTGGAGGCGGCGCTCACGGTCGCGATGGCGCAGGTGGAACAGGCGCGGGGCAAGCCGCTGCCCACCAGGTTCGCGGTGATCGCGATGGGCCGCTACGGCGGCCACGAGACCGGCTACGGCAGCGACGCCGACGTGGTGTTCGTGCACGACCCGCGCCCGGGCCTGGATTCCGCGGGTGACAGGGAAGCCTCCGAGGCGGCACAGGCCGTTGCGGCGGAGATGACGCGGCTGCTCGAGCTGCCGGCCCCGGACCCGCCACTGGTGCTGGACGCCAGCCTGCGGCCGGAGGGCCGCCAGGGGCCGCTGGTGCGCAGCCTGGCCGCCTGCCGGAAGTACTACGCGTCCCGCTCGGCGCCATGGGAGTACCAGGCGCTGCTGCGCGCCGAGTTCGCGGTGGGGGATGCCTCGCTGGGCGCCGACTTCATCGCGATGGCCGATGAGTGCCGCTACCCGGCGGGGGGGCTCCCCGAGCGCGCCGTCCGGGAGATCCGCCGGATCAAGGCCCGGGTCGAGGCGGAGCGCATCCCGCGCGGCGCCGACCGTGCCCTGCACCTCAAGCTGGGGCCGGGCGGCCTGTCAGACGTCGAATGGACCGTCCAGCTGCTCCAGCTGGAGCATGGCGCGACGGTCCCGGGCCTGCGCACGACGAAGACCCTGGACGCGCTGGCGGCGGCCGTCGGCGCGGGCCTGGCGGACGCCGGCGACGCGGCCGCGCTGGCTGAGGCATGGCAGCTCGCGGCGCGGACCCGGAACGCGATCATGCTGGTGCGCGGGCGCGCCGATGACTCGCTGCCGTCCCGGCACACCGAGCTGACCGCCGTGGCCCGCCTGCTTGGCTACCGGCCGTCGGGGACCTTCGGCCCGTCCGGCCTGGCGGTCACCCACCCCGCCCAGGCGCTGGAAGACGACTACCGCCGCACCGCCAGGCGCGCCCGGGCGGTCATGGAGCGCCTGTTCTTCGGCTGGGAGGGGAGCTAGAGGCGGCCGTTAGCGCGCAGTACCCGCAGGGCCTCGACGGTGATGAAGCCCCGCCAGTCGGCCTCGGCGGCCGGGGACCATGACAGCCAGTTGAACATCCAGCCGCCGTCATCGCGCTGGCTGGCCGCGAGATGATCGAGGTGCGCGGCGATCGTCGCCTCATCGAACAGCGGGCGCGCGATCGATCCCGGCAACGGCGCGAAGTCCAGCGGCCCGTGCACCTCCCCGGCCGCCGCCGGGTCCAGCGTGGCAATGCCGCGCTCCAGCAGCAGCGGCCCGACCTTCTCGAACGCCGCCTGGGCGCGGGCGCGATCGGGCGCGCTGCCCAGGAACGCGAGCACGCCGAACATCTCGTAGGGCCCCGGCTCGGCCAGGTTCTCGATGAGGTCCCACATCACGGCGGCCGCCCGGTCCAGCCAGGGGTGGGCGAGGCCGCGGTCATACAGCGTCGCGGCGATCCCGCCGGTCTGGATCGGCGACGGCGGGTTTCCCTCCGCCGCCGCCCACCAGGGCGCGTGCGGTGCCTCGGCGACGCTCGGCAAGACGAAGGTGGCCCCGCCCGCCGCGGGCGCGATGCGCTCGAGCCAGTCACAGGCGGCTCGCGCCAGGCCGTCATCCCACGCGTCGGCGAGGTGCAGCAGCCGCAGGGCCAGCTCGGTGGTGGCCGGCTGGCTCGCGCTGGCCCGGCAGTCCGGTTCCAGCGCGTGCCCGAACCCGCCGTCGTCATTGCGGTAGGCCGCCACGGCGTCGCGCACGGGGACGGCGGAGCCGTCCCGGAACAGCCGCTGGAACACGCGCCGGTCCACGACGCGCGCGTGCCCCGCCAGGAACCGCTCCGCCGCCTTGATGTCTGGTGTCCGCTGAGTGCTCATGGATGGGATTCAAGCACCGGCGCCGCCCGGATTATTGAACGAAACGGCCATGAGGGCATGGCATGCTGGGATTATGAGTGGCTCGGCGCCGGATTGGGTGCCGCGCGGCGCGTGGCTGGCCCCTGGCTACGCCGAATGGGCGCCGCCGGCGGCGCTGCGCGACATGGTCGCCTGCTTGTGGGCGGCCGTGGTGCCCGAGGACGCCGATCGCAAGGCACTGGTCCTGCCGGACGCCTGCAGCGACCTCATCTGGCAGCAGGGCGCCGGCGCGCACGTCGCCGGGCCGGACCCCGGCCCGGCGACGGTGATCAGCCCGGCGGGCACGGTCATGGCCGGCGTGCGGTTCCGCCCGCCGGCCGGCGGTCCCGCGCTCGGCGTGCCGCTCAGCGAGCTCCGTGACCTGCGGGTGGACTTGGCCGAGCTGCTGCCCGGGGCCGCGCGGGAGCTCCCGGCGGCCCTCGATCCCGGCGTCGCGGCGGAGCGCATTCTCAGCGTGGCGGGCCTGCTCGCCGCGGAGGGGGACCTCGACCCGGCGGTGACCCGGGCGGTGGCGCTGCTGGGTGACCCGGCCATCCGGGTTGAGGCGGTGGCCGGCGAGGTGGGCCTCAGCATGCGCCAGCTCCGCAGGCGCTTCCACGCGGCCGTCGGCTATGGGCCCAAGACCCTGCAGCGCGTCGGCCGCTTCCAGCGCTTCGTCCGCGGGCTTGACGACAGCGGCGGCTCCTGCGACCTGGCGCTGGCCGCGGCCGACGCTGGCTACGCTGACCAGTCGCACCTGACCAGGGACTGCGTCGAGCTATCGGGCCTCACCCCGGCCGCCCTGGCCGGCCTGCGCAGCGCGCCGTGAGGCTCGCCGGGGGGCTTCAGGCGTGCGGCGGGTCAGCGATCATCGCGGTGCCGATGCGGCGAAAGCCCAGGCGGGCGTATATGCGGGCGACCTGGTCATCGGTCGCCGACAAGAACACGACGTCCGCGCCGCGGGCGATCGCGTCGGCGGCCAGCGCCGCCGTGACCCCGGCGCCGAGGCCCCGCTGGCGGCTGGATGGCAAGACCCCGACCCCGGTGATCTCGGCGACCCCGTCGGCGAGCTGGTAGCTGCCGGCCGCGACCGGGCCCGCCGGGCCGAACGCGGCGACGAGCACCGACTCGCGGGAGTCCAGCCGGTCGCGCAGCAGCCCGATGGTGCTGCCGTCGTGCCCGGCGGCGACCTTGTCGCGCTCGATCACCCCCGCCTCGCCGATCTCCGTCCCTGGCCAGCCGAACGCGACCCCCGGCACCGCCCACGCCATGACCAGGTCCGGGTCATCGGGGGGGACCACGCGAATGGTGGCCCGCGGGGAAGCCGGCGGGGGCACCAGGGTGCCCAGCGTCAGCAGCGGGTGCGAGTGCACGGTGAGGCCGGCGCTGGCGGCGATGGTCGCCAGCCCGGGAGTGACCTCCTGGATCCACTCGAAGGACTCGGGGATCAGCAGCTCTCGCTGCCGGGCGCGGACCCGGCGCACGTCAGCGACGGTGACCACGGTCCGCAGGTCGCGGCGAGGACGGGCATAGTATGGCCAGCCCGGCCCGGCCGGGACGAACAAGATGAGCGGGCCAAGCTGCTCGGCGTTCGCGCGCCGCCGGGGGGCGGTGTCGCAGAAGGCGTCAATGCGCTCAATGATCTCGTAGTCACTCACAACACTGCTCACCCTATGGTGGCGAGCACGGTCCGCGAACGGGTTATCG
>JAICUO010000900.1 GCA_025935815.1 Streptosporangiaceae bacterium | reverse complement strand
TGGTAGGCGAGGGTGGCCGGCAGCGTCGCGGCGTCGCTGGCCAGCCCCGGGTCGCGCTCGAGGGCCTCGCCGTAGGCGGCGTGCAGCCGGACCCGCTCGCCGGGCAGCATGTCCTCGTAGACGGCGTCCCGGGTCAGCGCGTGCCGGAACGTGTAGCCGTACCCGCTGGGGTCCACGACGAGCAAGTGGTTGTCCACGGTCTCCCGCAAGGTCGCGTAGAACTCGGCCTCGGGGATGCCGGCCACCTGCGCGAGCAACCGGTCGGACACGGCCCGGCCCGCCACCGACGCGGTGCGCAGCAGCTTCTGCGCGTCCGCGGACAGCGCGTCCACCCGGCTCAGCAGCACGTCCAGCAGCGATGGGGGCAGGTCGTCGAGGTCCCCGTCGCTGCGCACGACGCCGGCCAGCTCCTCGACCAGGTAAGCGTTGCCGCCGGACCGGTCAAAGACCGCGTCGGCGACGCTGGGGACCAGGTTCCCCCCGAGGATCGCGGTCAGCTGGGCGGCGACCTCGGCCCGGTCGAACCGGCCCAGCTCGATGCGGTCCACGGTGCGCAGCCGCTCCCAGTTGGTCAGCAACGGCCGCAGCGGGTGGCGGCGGTGCAGCTCATCGGAGCGGTAGGTGAGGGTGAGCAGCACCCGGGCGTCGCGCAGCGAGCGGATCAAGAACGCGGTGAGGTCGAGGGTGGACTGATCGGCCCAGTGCAGGTCCTCGAGCACGACCATGACCGGGCGCGCCTCGCTGAGCCGGGTGAGGGTGCCGAGGACGTGCTCAAGGAGCTGGGCCTTTTGCAGTTCCTCGCCCGGCAGCGCGATCTCGGTGCCCGGCGCGAGCTCTGGTAGCAGCCGGGCCAGCCCGGCGGCGGCCGGGCCGAGCACGTCCGCGAGCGCGTCCGACCGCATCGTCCGCACCAGCGTGCGCAGCGCGTCCACCAGCGGCGCCAGCGGCAGCCCCTCGGCGCCCAGTTCCACGCACTGGCCGGTGAGCACCAAGAAGCCCGCATCCGCGGCCCGCTCCGTGAGCTCACGGACCAGCCGGGTCTTGCCCACTCCGGCCTCGCCACCAATCAGGGCGAACCCGGTGTCCTGGGCGCCGGCCCGGTCCAGCAGCCGCGCCAGGGACGCCATCTCCGCCCGTCGCCCGATGAAGACAGGGCTGACCACACTCCCGCTCATAAGGTGCACAGTATTTGCCTGGAAGGTACACACCAACCCCCCACAGGCCCCCGGTGAGCCTGCCGCCAGGATCGGTTTCGGGTGGGAGCGGCCGCAACGCAGCCGGGAACCTCGTTGGTCTCGGCGGGCGCCGCGATGCCGCGGCGGGGAACTCGTCGGGAACCAGGGCTGCTTCCGGGGGAAATACTGCGGAAATGTGGGGACAGCACAGCTTGGGGTGGTCAATGTTCGGCTTGGCACCGCTCGCGGTAGGGGTGGGTTCCGGTACATGATGGCAGCTATGTCCCGGGGAGATGATCCGCCGTGCCCCCTGACGGCGATCTGGCGCGAGTACGGTGAGCCGCTGCTTCCGTCGCTGTCCGCAGGGCCGCTCGACGGCCTGACCGTCGCGGTCAAGGACTTGTTCCCGGTCGCCGGGTTCCCGGTTGGCGCGGGCAACCCGACCTGGCTGGCGGGCGCGCGGCGCGAGCCGGCCGACGCCTGGGCCGTCCGCGCGCTGCGGGAGGCGGGGGCGGCGATCGCGGGCATCGCCCAGACGGATGAGCTGGCGTTCTCGCTGTCGGGGACCAACCCGCACTACGGCACGCCGCCCAACCAGGCGGCCCCGGGCCTGGTGACGGCCGGGTCGTCCAGCGGCCCGGCGGCAGCGGTGGCCGCCGCCCAGGCGGACATCGGCCTGGGCACGGACACGGCGGGGTCGATCCGCGTTCCCGCATCGGCATGCGGCCTGTACGGCCTGCGCCCCACGCACGGGGCGATCCCGGACGCCGAGGTGCATCACCTCGCGCCGTCCTTCGACACGGTCGGCTGGATGACCCGCGACGCCGCCACGCTCGCGCTGGTCGGCCAGGTCCTGCTGCCGGCCGGCCAGGCGACGCCGGGCCCGCGGCGCCTGCGGTGCCCGGCGTCCCCGCCGCCGATCGTGCGACGGGTGGCGCGCGAGCTGGGGCTGCCACTGGACGCGGGACCAGTTCCGGGGATCGATGACGACCAGGGGCTCCCGGCGGCGTTCCGGGCCGTCCAGGCGGCGGAGGCGTGGGACCTGCACGGCGGGTGGATCACGGCGCACCCCGGGGCGCTGGGATCCGACGTGGAGGCCCGGTTCCGCTACGGCGCCACCGTTTCCGCCGACGACCGGCGGGCCGGCTGGGCGCTGATCACCGAGAGCCGGGCCCGGTTCCTCAGTGCCCTCGGCGACGACACCTGGCAGGTGCTGCCCGCCTCGGACGGGCCCGCGCACCCGCGCGACGTGACACCTGAGGCCAGGGATGCCTGGCGGCAGGCAACGCTTCGGCTGACCGTGCCCGCGAGCGCGTTCGGCCTGCCGAGCGTCTCGGTG
>JAICUO010000601.1 GCA_025935815.1 Streptosporangiaceae bacterium | reverse complement strand
CGGGCACCCCGGCGCCTGACCCGCGGCGCTAGCTGGCGGGCGCCAGGCGGGCCGGCCGCGCCCGCCGGGCCTGCCGCCGCGCCGACGGCGGCCATCGGGCCTGCCGCCGCGCCGGCCGGGCCTGCCGCCGCGCCCGCGGCGGCCATCGGGCTTGCCCCCGGCTCACGCTTCGGGAGTCCTTGGCCGCCCGTCAGCGCGCCGCGTTCATCGGGCGCGCCGTCCGGTGATGGCGCTGGCCCAAGCGGAGGATTGCCGTCTGACATCGCGAGACAAGGCTAACCCAGGACCACCCCGCCTGCTCCTTACGGCCCAGTGACGCCGGCCCTGCCCGGTCCGCTCCGTCATAGCCGACTGCCGCGACATCCCGGGACTGTTGGTGACCGTGGGGACGAGGGGTTAAGCGGGATTGTGCCGGCTCGGCGGATAGCGCCATGGTCATTCGCGAGTGCCGTGAGTTATGCCGCATATCGCGGCATAACCGACGGCACTCAGCCCTGAGGCGGAAATTTGGCGGTCGGTGTCCCGGTGACCGCCGCGGCGCAAACCCGAACCCAAACCCGGCCCACGGCGCCGGTCAGTGCCCACGCCCGTTCAGCGCGGACAGGCGGCGCTCCAGGTAGCGCTTTTCCGCGAGGTTCGTCGCGTACGTCGCGGCGACCCGGTAGTCCGCGGCCGCCTCCGCCGCATCCCCGGCCATCTCGCGCAACTGCGCCCGCACCGCGTACAGCCGGTGGCTGCGCTCCATCGACGGGTCCGCGGCCACCGAGGCCACCACCGACAGCCCGGCCGCCAGGCCGTGGACTCGCGCCACGGCGACCGCCCGGCCCAGGGACGCGGCGGGCGACGGCGCCACCTTGTCCAGCAGCGAGTACAGCGCGAGCACCTCATCCCAGTCGGTCGAATCGACCGAGGCGGCCTCGTCGTGGACCGCGGCGATCGCCGCCTGGACCTGGTACGGCCCGAGCGCCTGGCTGGACGCCAGGGTAGCGGCGATCAGGGCCGACCCCTCGGCGACCAGGGAGCGGTCCCACAACGACCGGTCCTGGTCCAGCAGCGGGATCAGCTCACCAGCGGCCGACACCCGCGCCGCGCGTCGCGCCTCGGTCAGCAGCATCAGCGCGAGCAGCCCGGCGACCTCGGCGTCGGCCGGCACCAGCCGCCGTAGCAGCCGCGCCAGCCGGATTCCCTCGGCCGCCAGGTCCACCCGCACCAGTGACGCCCCCGCGGACGCCACGTACCCCTCATTGAAGACCAGGTAGAGCACCTGCAGCACGATCCGCAGCCGCTCGGCCACATCCGCCTCCGACGGCAGGGTGAACCGCGCGCCGGCGGCCCGCACCGATGCCTTGGCGCGCGAGATCCGCTGCCCGATCGTCGCCTCGCTCACCCCGAACGCCTTCGCGATCTCGCCGGTCCCCAGCCCGCCAACCGCGCGCAACGTCAGCGCCACCGCCGACGACGGCGACAACGCGGGGTGGCAGCACATGAACAGCAGCGCCAGGCTGTCGTCGGCGGCCGGGATCGTCGGCGGGTCAACGAGCAACGAGGGCGGCGTCACCAGGAACACCGCCGACTCCCGCTTGCGGCGGGCGACGTCACTGCGCAGGATGTCGGTCAGCCGCCGGACCGCCACGGTGATCAGCCACCCGCGCGGGTTCTCCGGCACCCCCGTCCCCGCGCGCCACTGCGCGGAGGCATCCAGCAGCGCCTCCTGCACCGCGTCCTCGCACGCGTCCAGGCCGCCATAACGCCGCATCAGCGCGCCGAGGACCTGGGGCGCGAGCTCGCGCAGCAGGCCCTCCACGTCGGCGTTGTCCACGAGGGCCTACGCGACGCCCATGTCGTCACCGGTCTCCCGCGACGCCTCGTGCAGGATCGGCCACACCTCGACCGGCCGGTACTTGGCCGACGGCAGTTCCGCCGCGATCTCCAGCGCCCGCGCCTCGCTGTCGACGTCCAGCAGGTACCACGATGCCAGGTATTCCTTCGTCTCCAGGAACGGCCCGTCCGACACGACCGGCTGCCCGTCGGTCACCGACACCAGCCGGGTCGCCGCCGCGTCGGCGTTCCCGTACGCGCCCAGCAGTTCCCCGGTGTCGTAGAACTTCTTGTTGAACTTCCCGAACGCCTCGAACTCCCGCGCCATCACATCCGGGCCGAGCGACTCCCACAGCTCCTGGTTCCCGTAGATGATGAGCATGTACTTCATGATCGCGTCCTTCCGCTCGCACTTTCCCACCCTGGTCGGCGGCTCTCACTGACCAGTACGGAGCCAGTCACCGAGCTTCGACATCAGGGTCAAGGTCAACGTCAAGGTCTTTCCCGCCAGCAACGTACCCGGGGTGCCCGCCAGGTCAAGCAGGCAGCGCGTCGGCGTCGGCCAGCGCCACCCGGACGACCTCCTCCAGCGGCCGGGCCGCGCCGTCGCGCCACACCTGGTCGTAGCGGTCCACGCCAATGACGGCGCGCGCGGCGCCCTCGACGCCCTGGCGGACCTGCTCCATCAGCGCGGTGCCGCCAAAGCGCGAGCCGACCCGGTCCCACAGCGTGTCCGCCGCGCCGAATAGCCACGCCACGCGCTCGGCGCGCCCGGTCCGGATGGCCAGCCAGCCGAGGGTGTCCAGCGCGTAGGCGATTCCCGCCGTGTCGCCGAGCTCGCTCTTGAGGGACAGCGCCCGCGAGGCGTAGGAGGCGCACTCGGCGTCCTTACCAGGCTGCTGGAACAGCGCGAAGGACGACACCAGGAACAGGTAGCTCTGCAGCCAGCGTTCCTGGGAGTTCTCCCCGAGCAGCTCCAGCCCGGCGGCGCAGGTGGCCACGGCCTCATCGGGGTGGCCCGTGAGCTGGTGCAGGTGCCCCATCTGGCAGGCCAGCATCAGCAGCCCGACGCGGTCCCCGACCTCGGTCAGCCGTCGCCGCGCCTCCAGGCCGGCGGCGGCCGACTCAGCGTGCTCGCCGCGGAACGTCAGCGCCAGGTTCATGTGCAGGTAGCCGCGGGCGATGATGTCCGGCTCGCCCAGCTTGGTGGCGATCGCGATCGCCTCCAGGCACTCGGCGATCGCCCTGTCGACGTCTCCGGCCCAGGACGCGAGGAACCCGGCGGAGGCCAGGACGCTGGCCCGCTCCCGGGTCGGCTGGCCGAACCGGGCTAGCAGCTTGCCGAGCCAGTAGCCGCCCTCGCGCACCCTCCCGGAGATCATCCAGTACCCGGCCAGCGCGGTGGCCAGCCGTGTCCCCTCCAGCTCGCGCTCGGTGGCCAGTTCCAGCTGGCGGACCATGTCACGCTGCCAGCCGGGGCCGGCGTCCGGGCCAGCCGGCCCGTCCAGCGCGTACTCCAGCGCCGCGCGCAGGTTGGCGTGCTCACCGCGCAGCTCGTGGAACCGGGGCATCTGCTCGTCGTCGGCGAAGTGCTCGGCGAACTCGCTGGCCATGCGCAGGTAACGGGCGATGTGGCGGCCACGCCAGCGGCCTTGCGCGCCGGCGGCGGCCAGCTGCTCGGCGCCGAACTCCCGGATGGTGTCCAGCAGCTGGGAGCGGGCGCTGCCGGACGACTCGCGCAGCACGACGGACTTGTCGATCAGCCCGAACAGGGCGGCCACGATCTCCTCGCGCTCGGGGTCGCTCTCGGCGCAGACCTCCTCCACGGCGGCCAGGTCGAACCCGCCGGCGAACACCGACAGCCGCTGCCACAGCGCCCGCTCCAGCGGCGAGCACAGGTCGTAGCTCCATTCGATCGCGGTGCGCAGCGTCTGGTGCCGCGGCAGAGTCTCGGCGGGGCCGGCGGCGAGCATCGCGAACCGGGTGTCGAGCCGGTGGACCAGGTCCGGCAACGGCAGCGTGCGCAGCTGCACCGCGGCCAGCTCGATCGCCAGCGGGATGCCGTCCAGCCGCTGGCACAGCCGGGCCACCTCGGGCCGGTTGTCATCGCCGACCGCGAAGCCGGGCACGGCCGTGGCGGCGCGCCGGGCGAACAGCTCCACGGCGTCGGCCTCGGGCAGCGGCGGGACCGGGAAGGTGTGCTCGCCGTGGACGTCCAGCGGCTGCCGGCTCGTGGCGAGCAGGGTCACCGCCGGCGCCTCGCGCATGATCGCCTCCGCGAGGTCCGCGCAGGCGTCGATGAGGTGCTCGCAGGTGTCGAAGATGAGCAGCATGCGGCGCTCGCGCAGGTGATCAAGGACCGCCTCGACCTGCGGGCGGGCGTCCTGCTCGGGCAGTCCGAGGCAGGCGGCGACCGTGTTGGGCAGCAACTCGGGGTCGCGCAGCCCCGACAGCTCGACGATCCACACCCCGTCCGGGTAGCTGCCGACCGCGTCGGCCGCCGCCCGCAGAGATACGCGCGTCTTGCCCACCCCGCCTGGACCGTGGACTGTCACGAGCCGGGCACTGGTGAAGAGCTTGGCCAGGTGGATGAGCTCCGTCTCCCGGCCGACGAAATCGGTAATCATGGACATCCCCGTCGTCCCGCTGCACCGTACGCGCGGATGTATGTCATCTTTCTCACCGCTGCGGGCGCTGGCTTGCGGCACCCCGCGTGACAAGGCATACCACACCGCGTGCCCAGTTGCCGGCAATCAGCGCCGATCTGCGCGTCGATTAGGTATTCCGGGCGAGCCTGACCGAGATGGTGGGCCGGCATGAGCACCCCTCGGCCTAGCCCGGGACTGACGTGTAGGTATAAAAGGTCGGAGTACCAGTTCCCCAGCGGAGAGGCAAGACCATGCGGAACGCGGCGCTGCTCGGTGCCAGGTTGCTGCTCGGCGGCTACATGGG
>JAICUO010000857.1 GCA_025935815.1 Streptosporangiaceae bacterium | reverse complement strand
TCCGTGGAGAATTTATATCGTATCACGATAGGATGGGGAGATGAAGCGGGCGCCGGCGAGCGTGGCTGAAGCTTTCGCGCGGCTGGCACACGGCGCTGACCTGGGCAGCTTCGCGATGGTGATGGCGACCGGGATCGTGTCGGGCGGGCTGCGCCAGGCCGGCTGGCCGGTGCTGTCGACGGTGCTGCTCGGGATTTCCGTGGCCGGGTTCGCGCTCCTGGCGGCCGCCGCTTGCCTGCGGGCGGCGCGGTCGCCGGCCAGCCTGCGCGCCGACCTCGCCTGCCCGGTCCGCGCGTTCACTGGTTACGCCCTGGTCGCGGCGTGCGCGGTGCTCGTCAGCGGATTCGCCGCGACCGGGCAGCGCACCGCGGCGGCGGCGCTGGCGGGCGCCGCGCTGGCCGGGTGGCTGATGCTCACCGGCCTGGTCCCGGCCCGGCTCGCCGTCCGCGCGGCCCGTGAGCGGCTGGCGATCACGCAGGTCAACGGAACCTGGTACTTGTGGACGGTGGCCACCCAGTCGCTGGCGGTGGCGGTCGGGTACCTGGCGGCCGATGGCGTGCTGCCGGCCGGGCCCGCGGCGGTCGCGGCGATCGTCGCCTGGTCCGTGGGGATAGCGCTCTACCTGGCCACATCGGCCCTCGTGGTGGCGCGGCTGACGATGGCGCGACCCGGCCCCCAGGAGTCCCGGGCACCGTACTGGGTCGCGATGGGCGCCGCCGCGATCAGCGTCTTCGCCGCCGCCCGGATCCTGCGGCTGGCCGGCTCGGCGGCGGTGGCGGCCGGGCGCCCGCTGATCACCGGGGTCGCGATCGCCGACTGGGTGGTGGCCACCTGCCTGGTCCCGGTGCTCACGGCGATGACCCTGGCCCGGCTGAGGTCGCGGGGATGGCCACGGTACTGGCCGGGCATGTGGGTGGTGGTCTTCCCGATCGGCATGTATGCCATGGCCGGGATGCAACTGGGGGCCGCCGCCGGGCTGCCGCTGATCTGGCACGCCGGGGAGGCCGCGGTCTGGCCTGCCCTGGCGGCGTGGGCGGTGACCTTCGCGGAACTGGCCGCGGCGGCACCATTCGCGGGCAGGCCGCGATTATGCTGGCGCCATGGCCGTGTCGTTCCGTTCCGCCGTCCGCGGCCGGTGGCGACCGGCCGTCAGGTTCTTGGCCCGGGTGGGACGTCGCACGCTGGTGGAGTCGCTGTACCTGCTGACCGCGCCGGCGACCGCCGCCGCGGGCCTGCTGCTGGTGCTCGGCGGCCTCTGCCTGGGAACGGCCGGCCTGCTGGTGCCGGGCGGGTCACCGGTCGTGGCCGGCGCCCGGGCACTGGTGCGGTGGTCCGCCGACCTGGAACGGTGGCGGATCGCCGCGGTGGGCACCCTAATCGCCGGGGCGGAGAGCGCGGGCCAGCGGCCGGGGCCGAAGAAGCCAGCCACCGCGACCGACCCGGGACTGTGGCTCGGTGCGGCGCACGCGGTGGCGGTGCTACCCGTCGTCCTGGTCACCTCGGTGGTGACGGGATTGTGGTGGATCGCCGGCGTCGCCACGATCACGTTCCCGCTGCGCAACCCGCCGTCACCCGGGTGGCAGCTACCCGCGACCCTGTACGCGGGCACCGCCCAGTCCCACATCGCGGTGAGCCTGCGGCTGGCATCGTGGGGCCAGCATGTCGTCTTCGCGATCACGCTCGGCCTGCTGCTGCTGGTCACCCTGCCGCTGGTGACCCGGGTGGGCGTCGCCGCGCAGGCCGGGCTGGGGCAGGTGCTGCTGTGGGACGCCTCCGCGCTGCTCCGCCGGATCAGGGGCCTTGAGCAGGAGCGGGATGCCGCCCGCGCGCAGACCGTCGCCGCGGTGTCGGCCGAGGCGACCGCGCTTCGCCGGCTCGAACGCGACATCCACGACGGGCCCCAGCAGCGGCTGGTCCGCCTGGCGATGGAACTGGGCCGCGCCCAGCACCACTTCGAGACCAGGCCGGAGGCCGTCCGGGAGGCGCTGGCCGACGCGATCGTCCACGCCCAGGAGGCGCTGGAGGAGCTACGGGCGTTGTCGCGCGGCATCGCCCCGCCGGTCCTCGCCGACCGCGGCCTGCGCGCGGCGCTCACCGCCCTGGCCGCGCGCTCCACGGTGCCCGCCCAGGTCGACGCCGACCCGCTGGATGGCCGGCTGGACGCCGCCGTCGAGACGACCGCGTACTTCGTGGTCGCCGAGGCGCTGACCAACGTCGCCAAGCACAGCCACGCCGACCGGTGCGTGATCGGGCTGCGCCATGGCGAGGGGGCCCTGCGGGCCTGGGTGACGGACGACGGGACGGGCGGCGCGGCGCTGGACAAGGGGCACGGGCTGCGCGGGCTGGAGGACAGGCTGCGCGCGGCCGGAGGCTGGCTGCGGGTCACCAGCCCGCGCGGCGGCCCGACGACGATCACCGCGGAGCTGCCGTGCTGCTGACCCCGGACGCCCGGGCTCCGTTGCGGATCGTGGTGGCGGACGACGCGGTGCTGCTGCGCGAGGGACTGGTCCGGCTGCTCACCGAGGACGGACACCAGGTGGTGGCCACCGTCGGGGACGGTCCCGCCCTGCTGGAGGCGGTGCTCGCGCACCGCCCGGACGTGTCGGTGGTGGACGTGCGGATGCCGCCGACCCACACCGACGAGGGCCTGCGCGCGGCGATCACCGCCCGCTCGCGGCTGCCCGGCGCCCCCATGCTGGTGCTCAGCCAGTACGTGGAGGCGTCCTACGCCGCTGACCTGCTTGCCGACGGCTCCGGCGCGATCGGCTACCTGCTGAAGGACCGGGTCGCCAAGGTCGAG
>JAICUO010000673.1 GCA_025935815.1 Streptosporangiaceae bacterium | reverse complement strand
TGGCGGTCGAGGGATTCGTGCTGCTGGCCTGCCTGCCGGTGGCGCTTGAGTGGTCGGAGATCCACGTGGGACCCGCCCGGGCGGGGACCGCCACCGGCGCGCTGCTGCTGGCGGGCAACCTCGGTGGCGTGGTGCTCGTGCTCGTGGTCCAGGCGGTGGCCGGCAGCGCGCAGGCGGCGCTGCTGGTGATGGCGGCGGCGGCGCTGCCGGGCATCGCCATCGCCGCGCGCCTGCCCGACGCGCAGCCGGCCCAGGGACTCCAGGACCCGGTCTCGGCCCAGGCACCGCTGCCATGACCGAGGCGGAAAGCGAGCCGGAGGGCGGTGCCCGAAGACCAGCCGGCCAACGGCCCGCCGGCCAGTACGTGATCGGCGTGGACCTGGGCACCGGCGGCGTGAAGGTCGCCCTGGCGACCACGCGGGGCGAGATCCTCCGGGCTGAGGCGGAGAAGACGGCGACCTTGCTACTGCCGGGCGGCGGGGCCGAGCAGGACCCAGACGACTGGTGGCGGGCCATCGTCACCGCGACGCGGCGGCTGACCGCGCACGGCCTGGTCCCCGCCGAGGACATCGCGGCGATCTGCGTCAGCACCCAGTGGGGCGGCCTGGTACCGGTCGACAGCAAGGGCCAGCACCTGCGCAACGCCCTCATCTGGATGGACAGCCGAGGGGTCGAATACGCGCGCGCGCTGACCGGCGGCGGCGTCAGCGTGCCGGGAGTCGGCTACAACGCGTTCGCGCTCCAGCAGTGGCTGCGCAAGACCGGCGGCGCGCCCACCAGGACCGGCAAGGACCCGGTGGGGCAGGCGCAGTGGCTGCGCCACCACGAGCCGGATACCTGGGCCGCCGCCGCGTACCTGCTCGACGTGCCCGAGTACCTCACGATGCGGCTCACCGGGCAGGCCGTGGCCGGCTGGGACACCGCCGTGCTGCGCTGGTGCACCGACAACCGCGACCCGAGCGCGGTGCGCTATGACGCCGCCCTGGCCCGGCGGTGCGGCTTCGACCTCGCCCGGCTGCCCGCGCTCGTCCCGCCCGGCTCGATCGTGGGCACGCTGCGAGCCGACGTCGCCAGCGAGCTGGGGCTGCCGGTGAGCGTGCGGGTGGCGGCGGGAACCGGCGATACCACCGCCGCCGCGATAGGCGCGGGAGCGGTGCAGGATTACCGGGGCCACCTCTACATCGGCACCTCGGCCTGGCTCAGCTGCCACGTGCCGTTCAAGCGGACCAACGTGCTGCGCAACGTGGCCTCGCTGCCGGCGGTGGTGCCGGGGCGGTACTGGATAGCCACCATCCAAGACGTGGCCGGCAAGGCCGTGGACTGGCTGATCGACAACGTGGTGTACGCCCAGGACGGCATGCTCGACCAGCCAGGCTCGCCCCCGGCGCAGGCGCCGCCCGACGCGCTGGAGCGGCTCAACGCCCTGGCGGTCAGCGCGCCGCCGGGCAGCAACGGGGTGATCTTCGCGCCGTGGCTGAACGGGGAGCGCACCCCGGTCGATGACCCGGACGTGCGGGGCGGCTGGTTCAACGTCTCGCTGCGAACCACCCGCGCCGACCTGGCCCGCTCGGTGTTCGAGGGAATCGCGCTGAACACGCGGTGGATGAAGGAGGCGGTGGAGCACCTCGTGCGGCGCGAGCTTGACGGCGGGTTCGGCGAGCTCACCTTCATCGGCGGCGGCGCGAACTCCGCGCTATGGTGCCAGACGCTGGCTGACATCCTCGGCGTCACGATCAGGCAGGCCGAGCAGCCGGTGCTCGCCAACGCGCGCGGCGCCGCCATGATCGCCGCCATCAGCATCGGCGCGCTGTCGTGGGACGAAGTGCCCGAGCTCGTCCCCATGGCGGCCAGCTACCAGCCCGACCGCGCCAGCAGCGCCCGCTATGACCAGCAGTACCGCGCGTTCCGCGAGCTGTACTCCGGCTACAGTCGCACCCGGAAGCGCTACGCCTCCCTTAAGCAGTAGGTCGCGCGCTCGAGTCGCGCTCGGGGCGCACGCGTCGCCTGGCGGTTACGCGCGGCCTTAGTAGACGCAGGGGATGCCGTACTTGGCCTTTGCCTCCGCTGCCCACTGCTTTTCCTGCGGTGTCAGGGCGGGGGCGGCGCCGGAGGCGCTGGCGGCGGCGGATCGCGACGTGCCCGGGGCGGGTGCGGGGGCACTGCTCGCCGGGGCACTGCTCGCGGGGGCACTGCTCGCCGGGGCACTGCTCGCGGGGGCACTGCCGGCCAGGGGCGCGGGCACCGCCTGGGTCGCCACGCCCAGGGTCACCAGCACGCGGCCGGCCGCCAGGGATGTGGTCGGCGTCAGGCCGGTGTCGGGGCCGAAGTACTTCGCGATGGCCGCCGCGTTGACCGCCGCGCCGGCCCCGTAGCTGACCGTGGTCAGCGACTGGGCGGGGGTGCCGGCCGGCGGGTCCCCGGCCGTGCCGGCCGTGTATCCCCTGGCGGCGAGGGCCGCCAGCACCGTTCGCGCGGTGCCCTGCGGAGCACCGTTATTGATCACGTCCACGGTGACCTTGGCCGCGGGCAGCGCCGTGGGGGCCGCCTGGGCGGGTGCCTTCACCGCGGATGCGGCACTGCCCCTGGCGGCGGGGGCCGACTGGGCGGTGCGGGACGGCGGCGGGGCTGAGAACGCCTGCCCGACGATCCGCTGGATCGCGGGGATGCTCACCGTGGAGACTGCCCCGACGTCGTGCGGAGCGGTCGTTGATCCGGTAGTGGGCAGCGTCGTCAGGGCGATGTTCGACGGCGTCAGGCCGCTGATCTCGCCGCCGAACTGGACCAGGTCCCAGTTCCTGGGGAATTGCACGTACTGCTTGGCGCTGCTCAGCAGCGAGCTCAGCTTGCCGACGTCGGACAGGACGCCGCCGGCCTTCAGGTTGTTCAGCACGTAGTCGAACACGGCCTGCTGGCGGTAGGTGCGCCCGGCGTCGCCGCCCGGCAGGGTGTGCCGGTTGCGGACGAAGGCCAGGGCCTGCTCCGGCGTCAGGTGCTGGATGCCCGGGACCACCACCGATCCGGAGCCGTAGGCGCCGCCGGGCCCCCTCGTTACCGGGTCGGTCAGGTTCTGGTCCTTCGCGATGTGCCCGGTGGGCGTGTTGCCGCCTGGCCACGGGAAGACGCACGCCTGGATGCCGCCGAACACCTTGGCCATCTCGTAGTAGCCGACCAGGTTGAGCTCGACGAACTTGTTGATCGTGACCCCGGTCAGCGCCTGGACGGTCTGGATCTCGGCGTTCTGGCCGGCGTAGTTGCCGTCGATGTTGTCGTGGGCGCTGGTCCAGTGCGGGTGCGCCGTCCGGTCGTTGGCCATCTGCTGCGCCATGGCGTACCCGTAGGCGTTGTCGACCTTGCTCGGGCTGGCGCCGAAGCCCAGCGTCCCGACCATCGGCACGTAGGCGTCGCGGGGGATGGAGAAGCCCACCGCCTGCTGCCCGCCCGCGAAGACGTGCAGCAGGATGAGCGTGTTGGCCGCGTTCCCGCCGTTGTTGCTCACGGCCATCCCGGTGTGCAAGATCGTCGCGATGTGGTGGTCAACCGAGGTCCCGTCCCAGTAGGTCCGCGACTCCAAGCCCATGATCAGGATGTTCATCGGGCCGGTGGAGGGCCCGCTGGACAGGTTGGGCGACGTGCCGAGGTTATTGACGGCGTGGGTCCCGTAGTACGCGGCCGCGCTCACCGCCAGTATGACCGCGGCGGCGATGCATCCCAGCCCGTAGACGAGCTTCCCGGCCACTGCCTTGCCATCCTGCATTCGGCGAAACCTCCGCAGCGTTAGTGGCAACCGCCCCAAAGGTTACGACTGAATAAACGCCTCATGGGCCCGTTTACCGAGGTTCGTCACTACCGCAACGCCTCGCCCCAGCTCCGGGGCGTACGGAACCGTACGGAACCGCAGGCACATATGCCCGATTTACCGGGTTAGGGCACGCGAGCGAGCAGTCACCGCAGGCGAACGCTGACGGTCATGCCCGCGGCCCGTTCCACCTTCTGCTGCTGGCGATGCTGCTGGGGCATCCGGGGCCACGGTGACGTCGCGGGACGGCCGCTCGCGTCATGATCATCGCGAGTGCCGTGTGGTGTTGGCCGCGAACAGGCCAAAAGAACCGCCCAAGCGGGGGGGCCGGGGGGGGGGGGGGGGCCGGGCGGGGGGGGTGT
>JAICUO010000134.1 GCA_025935815.1 Streptosporangiaceae bacterium | reverse complement strand
GGTGATCACCACCGACCTGCCCGATACCCGGCTGCTGCTGCACGCCTACCACTGCGGCGTGCTGACCATCGTGGAGAACGCCCCGCCCATCGAGCACCTGCACTACGCCGAGCTCCGCTCCGCCCCCGACCCGCAGGCCCTGTACGACGAGCTCGCCGACCGGTACCGCCTCCAGCTCCTGGTCGCCGACCACCTCCTGGTCCGCTCCTCACCCGAGCGGGCCTCCACCCTCGGCGCGCTCGTGGCCACCGGGCGGCTCGGCTGGCTCCACCACCGCCAGTCACCCGCCATGACGCACCTGATCACCCTGCTGCCCGTCGGATATAACCAGCACGCCGACTCCCGCGCCGCCGCCATCGCTCCCGGCACGCGCGCCGACCTGGCGTGGAACGGCGGGATCTGGGACTACTGCGAGCCGTCCCCGCTGTGGCCCGCCCTCGCCCTGCTCCGTGACGCCGGCCAGCCGCTGTCGCTGCGCCTGCTGTACCCGCCGCCACCGCACGCCCGCGACGCCATCACCACCGCGGTCAGCGAGCACCGGCTGGACGGCCTCGTCGACGTACCGGACGACCCGGTCCCGCATCACCAGCGTGACGGGCTGCTGCTGGCCGCCAGGGCGATCGTGTGCACCGGGCGAGACGGGGCCGAGACCCAGACCTGCCACCGGCTCCGGCTACGCGACGCCTTCCTGTACCGGCTGCCCATCGTCATCGACCACTACGGCGCGTCCGCCGACCTCGTCGCCCAGCACCACATCGGAACAGCGGCCGACCCCCGCGACACCCCGGCCCTCGCCGCCGCGCTCGCCGCCGCGGCCCGCGACGGGGCGACGCGGCACGGCTTCCTGGCCGCGCTGGAGCACGCCCGCGGGCGCTTCACCGTCGAGGCCAGCATGGCCGGGCTGCGGGACTTCCTGTCCGCCGGGCGGCACGCCCCTGACATCGGCACCCGCAGGCACAAGGAAGCCCTCGCCGACCTGCTGAACCGCCGCCCGCTCCTGGCCGACGCCCCGACCCACCTGCTGTGAAAGGACCCAGACCAGTGACCCTCGCGCCCTCCGTCACCAGCCTGAGCATGCTCACCTGCACCGTCCCCGCCTTCCCCGCCGAGCCCGCTCCGCCGATCCAGGTCGGCCACTGGGACCACGTCACCCCCACGGCCGCCCGCGAGGTGGCGGTGCACCTGGCCGCGACCGGGTACGCGCTGATCCAGGGGGCCACGATCCCCGGCCCCGAGGCGGCCACCATCCTTGCCGGGGCGCTCGGCCTCGGCCCGGCATTCACGCCGCCGCAGTACCGCAGCCGCGCCTACGTCGACAGGGGGGGCGTCACCCGGATCACCTCCGACGCCACCACGACCGGGCACCCGGCGTTCGGGCAGGCCACCGGGCAGCGGATGCACGCCGACGGAACCCTCCAGCGCATCGGCGAGATCAAGACCACCCTGATGCTCTGCGCCCGGCCCGCGCCCTCCGGCGGCACCTCCCAGCTGTTCAACGCCGCCGGGGCGTTCGCGATGCTCCTCAACCGTGATCCCGCGGCAGCGGCAGCGCTGACCGCGCCGGAAGTCCTCGTCCGGACCTCCAACCTCACCGGCACCCACGGCCAGTCCGCCGCCGGGCCCGCGTTCGCCATCGCCGACGGAAGGATCATCTCCCGGTACTCCGTCACCAGCACCGACAGCTACGACCCGGCCGCCGTCACCAGCCCCGCCGCGCTCGACCGGGCGCTGGCGTTCCTCCGCGACGCCGCCCGGCCCGGCACCGGCTACTACGCCGAGGCCACCCTCGCCGCCGGGCAAGGGCTCCTGCTGGCCAACGACATGATCAGCCACGGCCGCGCCCCCTACCACGACCACCCGGACGCGCCCCGGCTCCTGTACCGCGCCCTGTTCACCGCCCGCTGCACCGGAACGGAGCAGGCAGCATGACCATCCAGGCCACCATCAGCACCAGTGACAGGCCCGCCGGCGCAAGCGACCCGCTGGGCGTGGCGGAAGCGCTCCGCCTCATCGCCGCGCACGAGCAGGAAGCGGCGCGGACCATCGTGATGATCCCGTCGGAGAACATGCTGCCCCCGCTGGCCCGGCTCCCGCTGCTCAGCGACCTGTACTGCCGGTACTTCTTCAACGACGCGGAAGACCCCGCCGACTGGCGGTTCCCCGCCGCCCGCGACGCCGCAGCCCTGGAGACCCAGCTCACCATCCCGCTGCTCCGCCAGCTCGCCCGCGCCCGCCACGTCAACGTCCGGCCCATCTCCGGCCTCAGCGCCATGACCCTCGTCCTGGCCGCCCTCGGCGGCCCGCCCGGATCACCCGTCGCCGTGCTGTCCCCCCAGCTGGGCGGCCACTACGCCACCGCGACCCTGGCCGCGCGCCTCGGCCTCCAGCCCGTCGTGATCACCGGCCCCGACCCGCACACGCCCGACCTCGGCCAGCTCAGCGCCATCCTCAAGGCCCGCCGGCCGCCCCTGCTCTACCTGGACCAGTCCCACGGCCTGGCCCCCTTCGACGTCTCCGCCATCGCGAGCGCCGCACGCCAGGCATCACCGGGCACCAGGGTCCACGCCGACACGTCCCACTGGATGGGCCTCACCCTCGGCGGCGCCCTTCCCAGCCCGCTGGAGGCCGGAGCCGACAGCTTCGGCGGCTCCACCCACAAGACCTTCCCCGGCCCGCAGAAGGGCATCATCGCGACCAACGACCCCGAGGTCGCCCGGCTGCTGCGGCAGGCCCAGCCGCACGTCATCTCCAGCCACCACTACGGGGCCACCTGCGCGCTCGGCCTCGCGCTCGCCCTGTTCGCCGGGCGCTGCCCCGACTACCCCCGCGCGATCACCGCCAATGCCCGCGCGCTCGGCACCCGCCTGGCCAGGAACGGCCTGCCCCCGGAAGGCGCCGCGTTCGGCTACAGCAAGGGCCACCAGCTATGGGTCCGCACCGCCCCGCACGGCGTAGCAGCCGCTGACGCCGCCGGCCGGCTCCACGAGGCCGGGATCCGCGTCAACTTCCTCACCGACCTTCCCGGGATCAGCGAGCCGGCGCTGCGAATCGGCCTCAACGAGCCAACATGGCTCGGACTGCGGCCTGCCGACGTCCCCGAGCTCGCCAGCATCATGACCGAGGCGATCCTCGCTGCCCGCCCGCCGCGCGAGCTCGCGGCGCGCACCGCCCGCCTGCGCCGCAGGCTCCCCGGGAGCCCTGTGCCCGCGGCCCTGCGTGACCTGGCCCGCGTGATCCTCCAGTCCGCCTTCAGCGGCATCCTCGAAACGCCCCCGGAGGCTGTGCCATGACCCCGGGCCTGCTCCTGCTCGACCTGGACGGCCTTATCCGGCACTGGCGCGACAGCGGGGCACGAGAGGGCGAGCGCCTCGCCGGGCTGCCCGAAGGCGCTCTGGAAACGGCGTACTCCCTGCCCGAGTACGAGCTCGCCCAGCTCGGCGTCCTCACCGACCAGGAATGGGCCGACGCCGTCCGCGACCACCTCATCAGCCAGCACGGCCCAGCCGCCCGGACCGCGATCCCTGCCTGGCGGGCCGACCGGGGACAGATCGACCAGCAGATGCTCGCCCTCGTCCAGGCGGCGCGACAGCACGTGCCGGTCGCGATCTTGTCCAACACCACGTCAGCGCTGCCTGCTGACCTGCGGCTGCACGGCATCAGCGGCGCCTTCGACGCCGTCTTCACCTCAGCCGGGCTCGGCGTCGCCAAGCCAGCCCCCGCCGCCTACCGGGCCGTCGCCACCACGATGGGCATCAGCCCGGGGCGGATCTTCTTCACCGACGACGAGCTGATCCACGTCCGCGGCGCCCGCCACGCCGGGCTGCAAGCCAGTCAGTTCACCGGGCCGGGCCAGTTCTCCGCCACCCTGGCCAGCCTGGGCGTGCCCCTAACCGCGCCCGTCCGCGCTGCCGCCTGACAGCGCGAACCGGGCATCCCGCCCCAGGAGCTCAAGCACCTCGTCAGCCAGCTTCCCCGCCGGCAGCCCACCGTCGAGGATCACGGTGTCGCTCGGCAGCGCGTCCGCCGCCGCCGCGCACCTGCCGACCTGCGCCAGCCGCCACCGCCGCACCTCGGCATCACGCTGCGGGTCATCAGGGTGGATGACCTGCGCGGTGATCCGCTCCCGCAGCCGGGCCGCGGGCACCTTCAAGAAGAAGTGCCGCACCGGCACCCCGTACGACGCCAGCCCGCCGAAGATCTCCCGCGCGTACCCCGGATCGACCACCGTCATCGGCGCGATGACCAGCTGGCCGTACCGCTGCGCGAGCACCCGCCCGGTCTCCACGACCAGCAGCCGCCATGCGGGAAGGTCCTGGAAATCCCCCGACGGGGCCGGGGGGACCATGTCCCGCAGCATGAACCCGACTTCCTCCGGGTCGAACACCAGCGCGCCGGGACACCGGCGCCTCAGCTCTTCGGTGAGCGTCGTCTTGCCAGCCCCGAACGACCCGTTAACCCAGCAGATCACGTGCGCTCCCCTGCATCCGAGACATAGAGCATGGGCACCAGAGTGTCCCACCAGCCTAAGGCCAGACAGCACTCGACCGGGCAGTCAGGGGTGACCGGGCCGTGGTAGGGACCCGGCCCCGGTATTGCCGACAGGCCGCTATCGCCTCCATTCCTGGCCTCGCGTGCCTGTCACGGGCAACGAGAGCGCGGCCGTCCACGGTTCGTCCACGTCCAAGGCGCGAACGTCGCCCGCCTGCGCGCGCAGGCGGGCGCCCGCGCGCGTAGGCGGACGACCCGTGGACGATCGCCCCGCCGTCAGCGGACGAGAACCGGCAGCGCGCCAGACGCCCGCTGGCAACGCAGAGCGGCTGAGACTGCCCAACTCTTAGCCGGGTCATGGGTCACGGCCCCAACGCCCCTACGCCGTCCTAGGACGCGCCTGTGCGGAGTGTGCATGGTCGCGCTATACGTGCAGACACGCGCGCAGGAAGGTGCACGTGCACAACTTGCACGACGCGAACGCCTGGACCGACGGAACCCCCGCCAACCCCGTAGGCCCTGCAGAGCCACGTAGCCGCTCCGAGCCACCCGCGATCGCCTTAGGCGAGCCCTGAGGCGCGCTGACGCTAGATGCGGGGCACGAGCGTCCCGAGCACGCGAAAGACCCCGTAACCCGAGCTTAGGTTACGAGGTCTCTTGTGCTGCGTCAGTAGGGCCTTGCGCTACTTGATGTTGCACAGGAAGTTGGCCCAGGTGGCCGCCGGCACGCTCAGGGTGACCCCGCCCCGGTCGGTCGTGTCGCGGATCATGACGTTGCCGCCCGCTGCCACTTCTACGCATGATGACCCGCCGTTCGCGCTGTAAGTTGACTTGCGCCACGGGCTGGTTACTTCATCCATTGCTCTCGCGTCCTGTCTATGATCTGCCGGGATTCGGATGCCCGGTACGCCTCGGCCTGTATGGCAGAGATCATCCGCGATAGCGACGATACCGTCTGCTCATCGGTGTAGACGTAGCCGCTGACTAGGTGCTCAACGTACGCAGCGTGGTCCGCTAGGGTGAGCTCTGAGGCAAGCGCGGCGTGCACCATGGCCGGCACCACCTGTAGCGTGACGTGCGGCATGCCTGCCAGGGTGAGAAGGTGCGCGCACTGCCCTGCCATCACGTCGGCTGAGCCTGCCTCTCTGGTCAGCCCCAGCTCGTCTACCAGCAGCACGGTAGCGGGCGCATGGTCATCGCGCAGGATGGTCCGCCGCTGGCGCTGCATGCGCGCCGTTAGCCTGGTCGCGATGATCTCGGGGGTAGCGCCTATCGCGGTGCTGAGTTGCGCGCGGGCGTAGTCCTCTGTCTGCGCTAGCCCGTGGATTACCCCCGGTATCCACGCCCGCAGGGTCCTCGCCCCGTCCTCGTACTCCGACCACACCCGGAATCCTGGTGGCGTCCAGGCCTGCGAGTCGGCCACGTACTCACTGAACCACCCGCGACGTTCGGGAAAAACGTCATCGCAGGCTTGGGCGACTGCCGCCGTCGGCATCCGCTTGCCGTTTTCGATACGCGACAGGTGACCAGCGGTTATGCCCGTACGGTGGGCTAGCTCGTGTATGGACCAGCCACGGGACAGCCGCTCTTTGCGAAGTTGCCGGCCGAAGTGGGTTGCCGGGTTGCCGCCGTTGTTTCCAGCCATAGGACTAGGTTGCCACACTCTTTTACCTCACGTCGGCCAGTGAACAGACTTGGACGCACGGCAGCTCGGTTCGGTCCTTTCGCACCTGCGCGCGTGAGATTCGCACCCGGGCCGGGCGGCCACCCAGAATCCCAAACCCCAAAGGGAGACCACCTTCGATGCCGCCATATGCGTGCCGGTGCTTGTTCACGACCAGCGACCGTGACGACTTCGCTGATCACGTGCTAGCCTCCGCTATTCAGCGCTGAAGGCAAGATGAGCGACCTGGCGGCATTCCAGTAGGCATGACCTGGGGTTTTGCGTCAGCGCGGGCAGAAGGCGCACCCACCTTATGGATGCCGGGCGATCTGCAGGGCCCGGGGGACAGCGAAGGGGACGGCCGCGGAGCGGCCGTCCCCTTCTTCCGTCTTTAGAGGCGGAGAGCGCCCTGGTCCTGGGAGATTACGGGTTACCACACGCCATAGTCGCCTGAACTGGAGCGCTCTCCGCCATGAAGCATAAGGGCTGGGACCATGCCCTGAAGGTCACCGCAGACGGGAAGGGCCTGGTCGGCCACGCCGGCGCCGTCCTGCTGCGCAAGGCCGCCGACCAGGCCGGGCTGACTGGCCAGCTCAGCGCGGCGCTGCGGAAGAAGGGCACGTCGCCGCTGCTCGACCGGGGAGTCGTGCTCGCCTCGATGGCGGCGGCGATCGCGCTGGGGGCCACGTCCATGAGCGACATCGCCCTGCTGGCCCACCTGGCCCCGGTACTGGGGGCCGCGCCGAGCGGCCCGACGGTCCGCCGCGCCCTGGACCTGGCCGGCTCCCCGGCGGTGCTGGACCGGATCGCCCGCGCCCGCGCGAAGGCCCGCGCCCACGCCTGGAAGCTGATCGAGGAGACCCCCGCCGGGTTCCCGTGGCTGGCCGTCGCCGGCAAGACGCTGACGGGCTGGGTGGTCCTGGACATGGACGCGACCCTGATCACCGCGCACTCCGACAAGGAGGGAGCGGCTCCCACATGGAAGAAAGGCTACGGCTTCCACCCATTGGGGGCCTGGTGCCGCAACACCCGCGAGTGCCTGGCCATGCTGCTGAGGCCCGGCAACGCCGGGTCCAACACGTTCACCGACCACAAGGAGGTGCTGGCCGCCGCCCTCCTGCAAGTCCCTGCCCGGCTCCGGCGCAAGGTCATGGTCCGCGTCGACGGGGCCGGCGCCAGCCACGACCTCATCGGGCACCTGCTGTCAATGGCCTCCCCCCGCCGCAAGGTCCTGTTCACCTGCGGGTGGATCATCACCGAGGCCGACGAGGACGCCATCCGCCTGCTGCCCGCCGGCGCGTGGGCCCCCGGCATCGCCCAGGACGGCAGCGTCGAGGAAGACAAGGCCGTCGCCGAGGTCACGCACCTGATGAGCCGGGCGGAGAACTGGCCCGACGGGCTGCGGTGGATCGTCCGCCGGGTCAAGCCGTCCCGCCGCCAGGTGCGGAACCTGACCGCCTACGAGAAGAAGACCGGCTGGCGGTACTCCATCACCTGCACGAACATCCCCGACGCCGGCATCGCCGGGGTCCCCGGCAGCCACCACCCCCAGTACATCGACGTCCTGCACCGCGAGCACGCCTGCGTCGAGACCGCCGGCGTCCGCACCGCCAAGGCCATGGGCCTGCGCGCCCTGCCCTCCAAGGCCTGGCAGGTCAACACCGGGTGGGTCATCGCCGCGAACATCGCCGCTGACCTGGCCGCATGGACCCGCCTCCTCGGCCACTGTGACGACAAGGAACTCCGCGACGCCGACCCGGACACGCTCCGCTACCGGATCTGGCACATCCCCGCAAGGCTCGCCCGCCACGCCCGCCAGCGGACCCTCGCCATCAGCCCCGACTGGCCATGGACGCAAGCGTTCCTCAACTGCTGGCACCGGCTCAGCGCCCTGCCAGCACCCACCTGACCAGCACGAACCACCCCGGCGACACGGAAGGAGGACCACCCCGGCGCGGTCGGAGCCGGTGCGCACCCGGGCACACCGGGCAGCACCCGCACCCCCGGCCCCACGGAGAAACGGACACGAGACTAAAAAACGGAAGCCCACACAATCAGTAACCAGCCCTCAGGACGCCTGAACGATTGAGGCTAGAGGCGTTCAATGCCAGCGACGACATCGGGACTGACGGGCGCACCCATGCTGAGCTGGCCGGCGAGATGTACACGTGCGCATGCGGCTACGTCGCGCCCAGCTGGCCGGATTTGGACCGTCACCTACTCGCCATGTTCGCGCCATCTAGCGGCATCGGCCAAGACGGTAACAAGCACACGACATCACTACCAGGGAGCTCGTAATGAGCGAAGTGCGAATGCGCCAGAATGATGAGTGGCGGCCGGCGAGCACCAAAGACAGGCTCGGCATGGCACTGCACGACACGCGCAAGATCCACATCTCGCTGGAGATACTGGACATCTTGTGGTCCGAGACCGATGTCCTGCCTGATGAGATCTCAGCGCCGGGGGATGTCCGCGAAGCGCTCGGGACCATCCGTGACTGGCTTCGGGAGGTGGAGGAGGGTGAGCTTCGCTGTGCACTGCTGACGACGGGTTATTTCGTAGTCAGGCCCGTGCCCGTTCACACCCCAACGTCCGATGCGGACATGAGAGAAATACGGCAAGCAGTAGACGTCCTGAACAAGCACAACCTTCTGCTAGCCGATGACTAGGCAAGGGAACTGGCAGCAACCGCCCAGTCCCGTCCAGCGGGAAATCCTGCACCACCGGGAACTCTTGCAAGAGGTCTGGGAAAGGCACGGGAGGGAAATGCACGCACATGACAGCGGCGTAGAAGAATGGCGCAAGGCTCACGGGAATGGCGATGACCGATGGTCGCTACGAGAAACGAAATAATTCCGATCACCCAGCGCGATCGTCTATGTCTACGTCTAACGTGCCATCGTTCCGCAGTACGGTCCAGACGCGCGACCGTAGGCATAGACATAGGCAACCCGTGGTCACGATCCGTAACTGTCTCGTTGTCTCGTCTCACTGTAGCCTCAAAGGGCGAGGACTCTCGGCGGGGTCTACTATCGCCCGCTCCTGACATCGACCCTTCCCTTTCCCTGGCCTTTTTCCGGCTGATTGCTGCTGGATCGTCCGGCCGCCTAGGAACTAAGCCTGGTCGAATTCCTTTATAGCTTCATACGACTTCAACTCCATGCAGATGTTGGAGTAAAGCTCGTGGAAGGAAGCGTCTCGTACACGAGAGCTTAGTCGCTGAATCGTCTTATCCGAACCTTCCTCCGACCTCGCGGTTATACGCGCAAGCTCTTTATAGGAAAAGAGGAACGCCCGCGAGAACTCATTGGGCCGCTCCTCAAGCGCGGCAGCACAGCGAGTAAGAAAGTCGAAGATGAGCCGACTGCGAGATTCGGTATTGGTAATCTCAGAGAGATCTACTCGCTGACTGGTGCACAAAGCAAGCAAAAGTAGGTAAGCTTGATACTTATGCTGGTCAGCATCCAGCAGTCGACTGAACGGCTTTGCAAAATCTTCATTTTCGAACTTGCTGACTGCTACCGCCAAAGCTTCGCGGCCTTGCTTAATGGCGGTAAATAGCGTTGTAAACAAATGATCTTCAGCGCCGGGTAGGGTGTAGTAGTGATTTACCACATCCATTTGAACATTGGTATAGTTGTCTTGGAATAGCTGATTGGGGCGTCGGCAGAACAACCCGACAAACAGGTGCCGTATCAGAGCGTAGGACACCTCGGTCTGTGTGTAGGAGCGCAACACTGCTGCTAGCCCTTCCCTGCGATCGGTTTTTAGGCCTTCGCCAAGCTTAGCGGCTGCACGCGTAACAAGTTGTGGCCGCAGAAAGCGCGCAAGTTCTAGCTCCATTCGTCCTACCGGATTCTGATAATTGGCTGATTGGGCGATTCTCCAAGCAGTCTCAGTATCGGCAACTTGGACAACTTTTACTACCACTTGAAGCTCGCTCGATACGGTTTGCAGCTCCCATAGGCACATAGTGGTCTGGCATCCGTTGACAATTGCCCCGCGATGAACCATCAAGGTACGACCGTTGTCTAGACGCTCGACAGACTCAGCCCGTACGGTGATCCCATTATTTCTTTCCAGCATCCTAGAGGGTTCGTTCTTAATGGTATCGGCAATGCTGTTATTAACGCTGAGATCGCCACCGCCGCCCAGCCAGTCGCGGATGTTCTCAAAGAACAGCCCATCGCCATACTCTTTGACCAGATTGATTAGACTCTGGCCAGCGAGCACCCCTATGTGAACGTCTCCTACATTCAGCCAATGTTCCGATGACTCAAGTTTGAATGACGCCGGTACGGTGGTGGAGCGAGCATATGTCCTCCGCATCCAAGCCAGCATGTCTCCGCCATCTACGAAGTGCAGCCGACCTGATTGGCAGAGTTCTTCATAGAAGCCGTATGAACTGGGCTTGCGTTCAATATATCTACGCCTAATGCCCGCCAGATCAGAACCTGCAACAATTATGTAAATCACCCCAGGTGGCTGTGGTTCACTAAACAGAACGCCCTCTTCTGGCGCTAGCAAGTCTCGTTCGTACACGTAGAACTTGCTAAGAATTCCGTCCAGCTCCTCTGTAGTGGAGATTTTTAGCTTCGACTGGCAAGCCGCATATGTTCCGTCGGGCAAGTCCTGAGAGAAAATGTCAATTCCGCCATCGTGGCTTTGTTTCGGGTTGAGATGATATCCAGTAAATTTGTCAGGCCCCGGAAGATGAGGAAGTATCAGCATTACCGCCTCGGCGAATCTACGACCACGAACAGTGGTGTTTAGCGCCTCGAAATGATCTGCAAGATAGGCTCCAAAATCAGAAAGAGACTGAAGATAAGTTGGATACTCAATCTGTGCATCAACAGCCATAGCATGCCCCTCGGTCCCAGACACGTTGGATAACACTCCAGCTTAGCCCTTCGAGCTGGCCGACGCTCACCGAACGCGTTACGAGCCGGTGGGCGGCCGGCGCGAGCCGGTGTCTCGCGCTCTTCTGCTGCCTGTGCTCGCAGAGCGCTCAGGGGCGCTTCCGCCCCCCTGCTCCCTTCAGGGAGTCTGACAGACCCGCCGTTCGTGTGCACCAACCCGACTTGCAACGGTCGTTGTCACGTACACCACCCGGGTGCCCGGGACGATCTCCCCGGCGACCTGGTGCACGTTCCCGGCCGCGGGAATGCCCGTGCCGATGTCGACCACCCGCCGGATCCCGGCCTCACCCACAAGGAACCGCACGGCCCGGTGTAAGAACGCCCGATTTGCCACCGCGCTGTCGCGCACTTCCGGTGCGGCCCTCAGCAACTGGCGGACCGCCTCCTGATCGGCGCGATAATGATCCTTGCCCCAGAAACGCGTCATATATCCGCGCCGGATGCGGCATCGTGGTGTCAATCTCCGAAGCAGCGAACCCCGGTTCCATCTCGTCCTTCACCCTGCGGGCATGGCTGGCACTCAGCATGCACCCCGTGGCCGCAGGCTGGAAGATGACAATCATGGACGACCCCGGACACCCAGCCTGCCACTGACGTGTCGCTCGTCAGTCCGCGGTAGCTTGATGCTTGCCTGGCCCCGTCTCCTGGCCCGTAGCGGTCGCTTCCTGCGGGCTATGAATGTCACAATCCAGTAACGGGCTTCCCGGCCCCGTTGGGGCCCAGGAACGCGACGACCTGGCCCGGCTCGACCACCAGGTCGAGGCCGGCGACGGCCCGGACCGGGCCGTAATCCCGGCCTAGGCCGTGGGTTCTGATCGCAGGGGTCATGGATTGTGGCCCTCCTTCAGCGGCTGTTCGTCAGGTTCCGCCTCACCTGGCACCTGCTGTGCCGCCGGGAACGCGAAGATCCCGCTGGTGTAGACGTCGATCACCGCCGCTGACCAGGTGCCGAGGCCTTCCCTGGTCAGCGGATCGAAGCCAACGGCCTGGGTGATCTGGCGGCGGAGAAGGACCAGGGACAGGTCGTTGGCCAGGAGGAATGCCGTCCGGATCCGCTCGTCCGGCGCCGGGCGGACTACCCCCGCCCCTGCTAGCGCGCGCATTCCCGCCTCGGTCGCGTCCAGGAGCCTCGCGAACAGCCCGCTGGCTGCCTCACCCCCGTCCACCAGGAGCCGACGGATATAGTCGACCATAGCCGGCTCGCTTTCCAGGCGGCCGGCGAACAGCTCGGCCAGCGATGCGCTGCCACCCTCCTCCCCGAGCCGGGCGAACTCGCCGATCATCTCCTCGAAGAAGGCGATCGCGCGGCCTTCCACGGCGTCCTTCAGCCCGTCCTTCGACCCGTAGTGGTGGATGACGAGGCCCGGAGAGACCCCGGCGGCGGCGGCGATCTCGCGGACGGTCACCGCCGCGGCCCCTCGCTCGGCGAACAGTCCCATCGCCGTCTCGCGGATGACCGCCACCGCCCGCAGGTCATCCTTGGCTATACGCATGTTCAGTATCATAAACAAATGTTTAACATCTGTCCACGCGACAGGGTAAGCGGGTGCTCCTGAAGGGCGTCGAAGGTCCGCAGCTTTCCTGGTGGCGATGACCTGGCGCAGTTCCCGGGCGTGTCCGCACCTTGCGGGCAGGCACAGGCCGTGTCCTGGATGGGCACGGCCGCGACTGGGGGCGGGTCGGTGTCCTGGCCTGCGGATCCGGCCTGCGGGCGGGCGTTACCGCTGGGCGCCTAGGAGGGCCGCGGGGCGAGCAGGGCGCGCAGTGCGGTCAGCGCGGCGGGCACGTCCAGGTCGGGGTCGAGCAGCGCGTGCAGGAGCAGCCCGTCGCCGACCGCGCCGAGCAGGGTGGCGATCGCGTCGGCGGGGGCCCCGGCGAAGACCGTATACCTGGCCGCCTGGCGCATGTCGCTAGCCGCCCACAGGCTCCGCGACAGCGACGCCACCGTGCGCCAGATCGCACGTGAGCTCGGCTACGACTCAGAGTTCGCGTTCGCCCGCGCCTTCAAGCGCGCCACCGGCTCAGCGCCTGGCCAGTACCGCAAGCTCGCCCGGGCCACCGGCTGACGCGGGCGGCCCTCGCAGTCAGGGCGAATCAGGACCTCACGAAGGCGAGGCGGTGGTCGGTCGCGCTGGGCTGGATCTCGATGATCTCGGAAGCCACGATGCGCTTGGCCACGAAGGGGTCGGCCTCCAGGCGCCTTTCCAGGTCGGCGCGGGTCAGGCCGTGGGCGATGACCGCGCCGCCCTGGCCACCGCTGACGGACCCGGTGAGCAGGAAGGCCGCGTCCGCGATGCCCTGCCGGATCCAGTCGTTGTGGCCGTCCATGTGCTGGCCGGCCAGGTGCCTGTTCTCGGCGAACCGCAGGAAGATCACGAACATGGCTCACGCCTCCTTCGCGGCCTGGGCGTCGGCCCAGGCGCAGAGCTGGCCGGCTTCCCGGCGGGTGAACTCGCGGTCGGAGTATGCCTGGGACATCACCGCGATGCCCTGGCTGGCCGCCAGGACGTGCATCGCCAGCTCGTCTGCGTCCTGCGCGCGCCCGAGCGCGGTGAACTGCACGCCGAGCCAGGACCGGAACAGGGTGAATATCGCGGTGGCGCCGTCCAGCGAGGGGTGGGCGAGCTTGGACAGCTCGGTGGTCAGCGTCCCGACCGGGCACCCGTGGCTCTCGATGTCGGCCTCGTTGGCGATGACGATGTTGATGTAGCAGCGGATCCGCCCTTGCGGCGTGTCATGGTCGGCTTCCCACCGCCGGAGCATCTGGCGGCGCTCGGCGATGCGGGCGGCGATCACCGCGTCGAGGATCTCGTCCTTGGTCTTGAAGTGTGCCAGGCGACGTCGGCGCGCGAGACGGGCTTGACCGTGACCCGGTCGCTGGCGCGCACGTTACGGGTGAGCGGGCTGTCGGTGAGCTTGACCGGGCGCACCGCGTGCCAGTCCAGCCCGCTGGCGGCCAGTTCAGCCTCCATCGCGGTGAGGTCCTGGCCGACGCGTCCGAGGCTGGGCGCGCCCACGGTGCGGTAGAGGCGGAACAGCAGCCGGGGCGCGGGGCCCATGAGGTTGTCGGCTGGCCCCATGCTGGCGGTACTAACGCAGATCAGCCGGGCCCGGGGGCGCGGTCGCGGATCGCGGTGACGAGGGCCCGGGCCAGCCGCTGGTGCAGGTCAGGCGGTGAGGTCATGGCGGTGCGCGGGTTACGACGGGTGCTGAAATTCGGCCCGACCGCGCTGACCACCGCGTCGGCACCCTTGACCGCCAGCCCGGCGAAATCAGGGTCGAAGGCGTCCGGTGCGATGATGGTCTCGGCGCCGGTGGGCGGCGCGGTGGGTGCTTGTCGGTAGACGGCGCGGACGTGGTGGCCGCGCTGGGCGGCCAGGGC
>JAICUO010000100.1 GCA_025935815.1 Streptosporangiaceae bacterium | reverse complement strand
CTGTCGTCCGCCGCACCGTCCACGACCTGGTTGGGGGCGGTGTCGGCGGCGCTGTTGTCCGTGGCCCTGTTGTCCGTGGCGCTGTCGGCGGCACTGACAGGGGCATCCCGCCGGGACTGACTGGGAACGGCGGGGACGGGGGTCGTCGGCGAGGAGCCCGGCTCCGTCTCCGCAGGCGCGGGCGAGACGAGCCGGAACTCGGTCTGCTTGGGATTGTCTGCCTTCGTGGCGCTGATCGGGGTGAAGGAAGGAGCCGGCGCGCGGCCGTTGGTCTGATCCTGTGTCATTTCGCACTCGTTTCCTGACTCGGGGTGGGCGGTGCGTCCGGAGCGGGGGCACTGGAGCGGGCGGCGGGCACCCGGGGCATGGGCGGGCGCGGCCGGGGCACCCAGGACGGCCGTGGCGCCTGGGCCCGGCCGGCCGGCTCGCGACCGGAATCCCCGGTGAGGTCGCGGAACATCGCGCGGTACCACAGCATGGCCTGGCGCAGGTCCTCGGTAGAGGCGGTGCCGGCCTGGCCGGCGGTGTCTTCCGCCCGCCGGTAGGCGTCTAGCCGCCGCGCGTGGCCCACCGACAGGTCGGCCATCACCTGCCCGCGATCCTCGGTCCGGTAGCCGCGGTCGGCGGCCACCCGCTTGACCAGGGTCGCCGCGGACGCCAGGGCCTGGGCGGGACGCTCGACGAACAGTTCCTGGGCGGCGGTCCACTCGCTGGCGTACTGGGCGCGCTGCTCGACGCTCAGCGGGCGGATGCCGAGCCCGGCGACCCGGCGCTTGCGCGCCGCCAGTTCGGCGCGGGCCGGGCGGTGACCGGACTGGCGGGCCAGCCGGTCGTATTCCGGTCCGAACTGCCTGCGCAGCATGGCCTGCCTGGCCGCCAGCGCCGCCGCGACGGCCACGGCAACCAGCACGCACACGATGATGACCGCGATAAGGGCCCCGGTGGACATGACTACCTCCGAAACGACGAGAGCTGTCACTCGGCACGGGCGACTGCCAGCTTCCCCACCCGAAACGGTTCAAACGGCGCACGCTCCCCGGCGCGCATACGATCGTCGGGAGTGGCACGCTGCCACGCGGTGACAGCACACGGCAGGACGGAGTGAGGGGCCATGGAACGGCGCGCGGCGATCACCGGCCTAGTGGTTTCCCTGGCGGCGACCGCGGCGCTCGGCGTGGCCGCCGGGCTGATCTGGGGGCAGGTCGCGCCGCGGGCGCAACTGCAGGAGGTCAGCGCAGGCGTGGCGCAGGTAGTGAACGCGGAGACGCGGGCGTTCATCGGAGCCGACGGATGGTTCTGCCTGATCGCCGCCGTCGGCGGCGTGGTGACCGGAACCTGCGGTTACCTGCTCGGCATCCGCCGGCGGGGAAACGTGACCCAGGCGGCCGTGACCGTCGGGCTGATCCTCGGCGCGGTCGCGGCCGGCTTCGTGATGCGCTGGCTCGGCGAGCAGTCTGGTTACCAGGCTTACCAGCACCAGGTCGCGCAGGCGGCGGCGGGCGCCACGTTCAGCGCCTCGCTCGCGCTCGGGGCGAAGAGCGCCCTCGCCTTCTGGCCGCTGTTCACCTCGCTGGTGATCGTCTTGGCCGAGGTCGGCCGCCGCCGGCGGGACCCAGGCCCGGAGGTGGACCCGTTGCCCAGCATGTGGACGGACCCGCGGGGCAGCGGCGGCGCTCCGTAGACTTACCCCGTGACTTCCGAGCCTGTCCTCATTTCCCGCACTGACCTGCGCGGTCGCGCCGCCGCCGGCCTGACCCGGGCCGTCCTCGGCACCGTGTTGCCGCGCGCGGCCTTCGACGTCTCGGCCGCCGTCGAACTGGTCCGGCCCATCTGTGCGGACGTGCGCCATCGGGGCGGCGCGGCGGTCAGGGAGTACACGCAGCGGTTCGACGGCGTCGACCTAGCCGCCACCCGCGTGCCGCGCGAGGCGATCGACCACGCCCTTCAGGCGCTCGATCCCGACGTGAAGGCCGCCCTCAACGAGGCGATCAGGCGCGCCCGCGTGGTGCACGAGGCGCAGCTGCCCGCCCGGTCCGACACCAGCCCGGCGCCCGGGCTGGCCGTGTCTACCCGCCACGTCCCGGTCACCCGGGCCGGGGTCGTCGTGCCGGGCGGTCTCGTCGCCTACCCCAGCTCCGTCGTGATGAACGTCGTGCCGGCGCAGGCGGCCGGCGTGGAGTCGATCACCGTCGCCTCCCCGCCGCAAGCCGACAACGACGGCCTGCCGCACCCGGTGATCCTCGCCGCCTGCGGGCTGCTCGGGATCACCGAGGTGCACGCCGCCGGCGGGGCGCAGGCCCTGGCGATGCTCGCCTACGGCACCCAGGAGTGCGCCGCGGTGGACGTGATCACCGGCCCCGGCAACATCTACGTGGCCGCCGCCAAGCGGGTCCTGCAGGGGATCGTCGGCATCGACGGGGAGAACGGCCCGACCGAGATTGCCATCATCGCCGACCACACCGCCGACCCGAAGTTCGTCGCCGCCGACCTGATCGGCCAGGCTGAGCACGACGAGAACGCCGGCTGCCTGCTCATCACCACCGCCCCGGCCCTCGCTGACCAGGTGGACGAGGAACTGGCGCGCCAGATCCCGCTGACCAGGCACAAGGAGCGGGTGGAGACGGCGCTGCGCGGCCAGGCCGGCTACGTCTTCGCCGACGACATCGACGCCGCCGTCGCCATCTGCGACGCCTGGGCGCCCGAGCACCTGGAGATCCAGGCCGAGGACGCGGCGAAGATCGCGCTCAAGGTCCGCAACGCCGGGGCCATCTTCGTCGGCTCGTACACGCCGGTGAGCCTCGGCGACTACCTCGCCGGGTCCAACCACGTGCTGCCGACCGGCGGCACCGCCCGGCACACCAGCGGCCTTTCGGTCCACCCGTACCTGCGGGTCGTCAACGTCATCGAGTGCGACCGGGGCTCCCTCAGCGCCGTCGCCCCGCACGTCGACGCCCTCGGCGGCGCCGAGGACCTGGCCGCCCACGTGGCGGCCGTCCGCATAAGAGTCCCTTCGGGGGGCGCAGGGGGGACACTCCGTTCGTCCTCCCCGGGCGAGCGGGGCGTCCCTTCGGGAAGCCAGGCGGGGCAGCGGTGACAACCAGCGCGAAGCCACTGCCCGTTAGGGATGACCTGAGGGGCCTTGATCCGTACGGCGCGCCCCAGCTGGACGTGCCGTACCCGCTGAACACCAACGAGAACCCCTATCCGGCCAGCCCGGCCCTGCAGCGAGCCATCGCGGACGCGGTGGCCGGGGTCGCCGGGACGCTCAACCGCTACCCCGACCGGGACGCGGCCCAGTTGCGCGCCGACCTGGCCCGCTACCTCGGCCACGGCCTCACCGGCGCTGAGGTCTGGGCCGCGAACGGGTCGAACGAGATCATCCAGCAGCTGCTGCAGGCGTTCGGCGGCCCGGGGCGGACCGCGATGGGCTTCGAGCCCTCGTACTCGATGCACCCCCTGATCGCCCAGGTGACGTGCACGGCCTGGCGCTCCGCGCTACGCGACGATGACTATGGCATGTCGACGGCCGCCGAGCAGGTCACGGCGGCGCGGCCAGACATCGTCTTCATCACCTCGCCGAACAACCCGACCGGCACGTCGGTCCCCCTCGGCCTCATCGAGGCCACCTACGACGCGGCCCCCGGCATGGTCATCGTCGATGAGGCGTACGCGGAGTTTCGGCGCGATGGCACGCCGTCGGCGCTGACGCTGTTGCCCGGGCGGCCCCGGCTCGCGGTCACCCGGACCATGTCGAAGGCGTTCGCCGCGGCCGGCACCCGGCTCGGCTACCTCGCCGCCGACCCCGCCGTCATCGAGGCGCTGCTGCTGGTGCGGCTGCCCTACCACCTGTCCACGGTCACCCAGGCGGTGGCGCGGGCGGCGCTGGCGCATTCCGCCGAGCCCCTGGCCACCGTCGAGGCGCTGCGCAAGGAGCGGGACGCGCTGGTGGCCTGGCTGCGGGAGGACCGCGGCCTGCGGGTCGCCGACAGCGACGCGAACTTCGTGCTGTTCGGCACGTTCGCTGACCGGCGCAAGGTGTGGCAGGCGCTACTGGACCGCGGAGTCCTGATTCGCGAGACCGGGCCGGCGGGATGGCTCCGGGTGACGGTGGGGACGCCGCAGGAGATGGCGGCCTTCCGCGCCGCCCTAGGGGAGGTGCTCGGCCAGTGAGCCGTATCGGGCGGGTAACCCGCGAGACGAAGGAGACCAAGGTCCTCGTCGAGGTCAACCTCGACGGGCCAGCATCGGTCGCGGTCGAGACCGGTGTGCCGTTCTTCGACCACATGCTGGCCCAGCTCGGCAAGCACGGGCAGCTCGGCCTCACCGTGCAGGCCGACGGCGACATCGAGATCGACGCCCACCACACCGTCGAGGACACCTCGATCGCCCTCGGGACCGCGCTGCGGGAGGCCCTGGGCGACAAGGCCGGCATCCAGCGGTTTGGCGACGCGCTCGTCCCGCTGGATGAGACCCTGGTCCGCGCGGTCATCGACTTGTCGGGCCGCCCCTACGTCGTGCACGAGGAGCCCGCGGGCATGTCCCCTATGATCGGCAGCTACGACACCACGCTGACCAGGCACGTGTGGGAGTCGCTGGCCTTCTCCGCCGGGATCTGCCTGCACGTCCACGTGCTGTACGGCCGCAACCCCCACCACATCGTCGAGGCCCAGTTCAAGGCGGTCGCCCGGGCATTGCGGGGCGCCGCCGCGCATGACCCGCGGGCGGCGGGATCGGTCCCCTCCACGAAGGGCGTCCTTTAGCGATGCCCGCTGAGGTGGTGGTCCTCGACTACGGGTCCGGGAACCTGCGCTCCGCCGAGCGAGCCTTGGCCCGGGCGGGCGCCTCGGTGTCGGTAACCGCCGACCTGGCCGCCGCGCGCGACTGCGACGGGCTCGTGGTGCCCGGGGTGGGCGCGTTCGCGGCGTGCATGGCCGGGATCCGCCGGGTCGGCGGCGACAAGGCGATCGCCGAGCGGATCGAGCGCGGCCGCCCGGTCCTCGGCATCTGCGTCGGCATGCAGGTCCTGTTCAGCGCGGGTGCCGAGCACGGGCTGCGCACCGAGGGCTGCGGCGTCTTCCCCGGGGTGGTGAACCGGCTGGACGCCCCGGTGCTGCCGCACATGGGCTGGAACACCGTGACGCCGCCGGCCCGCTCGGTGCTGTTCGCTGGCATCCCGGACGGGACGCGGTTCTACTTCGTGCACTCCTACGCGCTGCGCATGCGAGACGCCGGGCAGTTGTCCGGCCGGGGGGCGGAGGTCACCGTGACGACGCACGGCGAGCCGTTCGCCGCGGCCGTCGAGCTGGGCGTGGTCCGCGCGACGCAGTTCCACCCGGAGAAATCCGGCGACGCCGGCGCGGCCGTGCTGTCTAACTGGCTGTGTTCTCTATGACCGCGCACCCCATGACAGGAGACGCCGTGAGTTACCTGACCCTCTTGCCCGCCGTCGACGTCGCGGACGGGCAGGCGGTGCGCCTCGTGCAGGGGGCGGCCGGCTCGGAGACGTCCTATGGCGACCCGGTGGAGGCCGCCCTCGCCTGGCAGCAGGCTGGCGCGGAATGGCTGCACCTGGTGGACCTGGACGCCGCGTTCGGGCGCGGGTCCAACGCGCCCCTGCTGGCCGAGGTCGTCGCCAAGGTCAGCATGCGGGTCGAGATGTCCGGCGGCATCCGCGACGACGCGTCGCTGGCGCGGGCGCTGGCCACCGGCTGCGAACGGGTGAACATCGGGACGGCCGCGCTGGAGAGCCCCGGCTGGGTCGCGCGGATCATCGCCGAGCACGGCGACAAGATCGCGGTCGGCCTGGACGTGCGCGGCACGACGCTCGCGGCGCGCGGCTGGACGGCAGAGGGCGGCCAGCTGTATGAGACCCTTGAGCGGCTGGACGCCGAGGGCTGCGCCCGGTACGTGGTGACCGACGTGCTGAAGGACGGCACGCTTCGCGGGCCGAACCTCGGCTTGCTGCGCGGCGTCTGCGCGGCGACCGACCGCCCGGTCGTGGCCAGCGGGGGAGTGTCGTCCCTCGATGACCTGCGCGCCCTGGCCTCGCTGGTGCCGGCCGGGGTGGAGGGCGCGATCGTCGGCAAGGCCTTGTACGCTGGCGCCTTCACCTTGCAAGAGGCGCTCACTGTCGCATCGGGCACTGTCGCATCGGGCCCTGTTCTACCGGGCACTGTCGTACCTGAGGAGGCTTCATGACCCGCCGTAAGGTCTCCTCGGGCGGGCCGTTCGAGGAGATCGTGGGGTACAGCCGGGCGGTCGCGGCCGGGGACTTCATCTTCGTCAGCGGCTGCACGTCGATCGTCGACGGCGAGGTCGCCCACGATGGCGACCTGACCAAGCAGGCCGAGCAGGCGATCCTCATCGCCGGCCAGGCGCTGGCCGGGCTGGGCGCGAGCCTCGCCGACGTCGTGCAGACCCGGATGTACGTCACCGACATCACCCGGTGGCGCGAGGCGGCCGAGGCTCACCGGCTGGCGTTCGGCGACATCGCCCCCGCGGCCACGATGGTGCAGGTCGCGGCGCTGATCGATCCCCGCCTGCTGGTCGAGGTCGAGGTCGTGGCGCACCGCGAGGGCGGCCCCAACGTCGATGCGGGCGACGCGGACGCGCAGGCCCGCCGGGATGAGTTCCGCATCGATGACGAGTCCGGCGTGGACGAGTCGGCTCCATGACCGTCGCGGTACGGGTGATCCCCTGCCTGGACGTGGACGGCGGCCGGGTCGTCAAGGGCGTCAACTTCCGGAACCTGCGCGACGCCGGGGACCCGGTCGAGCTCGCCGCCCGGTATGACGCCGAAGGCGCCGACGAGCTTACCTTCTTGGACATCACCGCCTCCAGCGGCGGCCGGGAGACCATGTACGACGTGGTCCGCCGCACCGCCGACCAGGTCTTCATCCCGCTCACCGTCGGCGGCGGGGTCCGCTCGGTCGCCGACGTGGACGCGCTGCTGCGCGCGGGGGCGGACAAGGTCGGCCTGAACACCGCCGCGATCGCCCGGCCGGAACTGCTGCGCGAGGCGGCGCACCAGTTCGGCTGCCAGTGCATCGTGCTGTCGGTCGACGCCCGGCGGGTGCCGCCGGGGTCACCGCCGACCCCAAGCGGCTTCGAGGTCACCACGCACGGCGGCCGGCGCGGCACCGGCATCGACGCGATCGACTGGTCCCGCCGGGCGGTGGACCTCGGCGCCGGGGAGATCCTGCTCAACTCCATGGACGCCGACGGCACCCAGGCCGGGTTCGACACCGAGCTCATCGGCCTGGTCCGCGAGGCCGTCACCGTCCCCGTGATCGCCAGCGGCGGCGCCGGGGCGCCCGCGCACTTCCCGCCGGCGATCGACGCCGGCGCCGACGCGGTCCTCGCCGCCAGCGTCTTCCACTTCGGCGCGCTGACCATCGCCGACGTCAAGCAGGCCCTGCGGGAGGCTGGTCACCCAGTCCGGTGAGCGCTGGCATCCGGCAATGCCGCCAGCGCATCCCGCAGCCCGGCCCTGGAGGACACCCCCAGCTTGGGGAACGCGCGATGAAGGTGAGTGGCCACGGTCCGCTCGGACAGGGATAGCCGCTCGGCGATCTCCTTGTTTCGCAGCCCCCGCGCCGCGAGCGTCGCGACGCGGTGTTCCTGGGGCGTGAGGTGGCTGTCCGTGGTCGTGGCCCCGCGCGTCCGGCTCTGCCCGGTCGCGCGGAGCTCATCTCGTGAACGGGCGATCCAGGGCGAGGCTCCGAGGCCCTGGAAGGTCTCCAGCGCGGCGGTCAACTGCGCCCGCGACTGACTGGTCAGGCCCGCGCGCCGTAGCCGCTCACCGTAGAGCAGCCGGACCCGAGGAGGCCTACCGGTGCGCGGCCCGGATATCGCGGCCCGGCCAGCTCGCCTCGCACGTGCCGACCGTGCTGTACGTGGCGCTTGACTTGGTCGAGGCCTGCACGCGCACGCACCGGCAGGCAGCGGCGGCCGCGCACGTGGCGGCGATGGAAACGGCCGGCATCGCGGCCATCTCACCGCGGCTCCGGCTCGTGGTAACTGGCTGCGCGGCCATCGTCGCCGAAGACGAGCAGGTGGCGATCGACCGGTTCTCCAGGGCGCTAGCCATCGCGGAGGCCGAGCGATGGCCGTTTGACCTCGCCCGGATCCAGCTCCTTTACGGTGAGCGGCTGCGGCGCACGGGCGCGGCCGGCCAGGCGCGGGCACAACTGCAGGCCGCGCTCGAGAGATTCCAGTGGCTGGGTGCCCGGCCCTGGATCGCGCGTGCCCGGGAGGAGCTGCGCGCCACTGGGCAGACGAGCCTGCTGGCCATGCCGAGTGCCGCCGCCCGGCTGACGCCTCGCGAGCGCCAGATCGCGGCGCTCGCGGCCAGCGGCCTGCGGAACAAGCAGATCGCCGAGACGCTGGTCCTCTCCGAGCGGACGGTTGCCGCTCACCTGCACCGGGCATTCCCGACCCTCCCTCTCCGGCTTCGACTGAGCGTTGTCCTGGTCTACGGGCCGTTCGGTGATGCCGCCCACTGGTCTGAGTTCATTCCGTTGCTGGCGGACAGGGGCTTGCCGGTCGTCGTCGCCCGGTGCCCGCTAACTTCCCCCTCCGACGATGTGGCGGCGGTCAGGAGCGTCCTGGACCAGCAGGCCGGGGACGCCGTGCTCGTCGCGCACTCCTGGGACGGCGCGGTGATCACCGAGGCCTGCGGGCACCCCAGGGTGCGCGGGGCCATCTACATCGCCAGTGGTCCTGACGGCCAGCTGTCGCTCGGCGATTGGCTGAATGAATTCCCGGTCGTGGGCGACACCGCGGCGCCCGGCGACTGGCCGGCGACTGGCACGGCCTGGACCTGGCCGGGCAAGCCGACCTGGTTCATCTACGGCGAGCAGGTAGGCCAGGCCAGCCCGAGCGAGGCGCCGATGCCCGCCCACCTCGCCCAGGTAGCCGATGTCGTCGCGCAAGCCGCAGCCGACCTGGCGGGACAGGGAACCTGGTGAAGCACGCGCGCTAGCCGACGCCGACGCCAGCGGCGGACATGGCCGCGCCGACGATGCCGGCGTCGTTGAGCAAGGCGGCGGGGACGATCTTGGCGCGGACGCCGGTCAGCAGCGGCACCCACTTGTGGGACTCCTTGCTGATGCCGCCGCCGACGATGATCAGGCTCGGTGACAGCAGCGCCTCCATGTGCTGCATGTACTCATCAACCCGGCCAGCCCACTTGGACCAGGACATGTCGTGCAGCACCTTGGCCCGCTCGGAGGCTCGCTTCTCCGCGTCCTTGCCGTCGATCTCCACGTGGCCGAACTCGGTGTTGGCCACCAGCGTGCCCTGAGTGAACAGGGCGCTGCCGATCCCGGTGCCGAACGTCAGCATCAGCACCGTCCCGCCGACGCCCGCCCCGGCACCGAAGGTCATCTCGGCCACGCCCGCCGCGTCGGCATCGTTCAAGACCGTCACCGTGCCGCCCAGCGCCTTGCCGGACAGCGCCTGGGCGAACATCCCGGCCGCAGCCGTGCCGATCCACGACTTGTCGACGTTGGCCGCCGTCCGCACGGTCCCGTCGGTGACCACGCCGGGAAAGGTCGCCCCGATCGGCCCGCTCCAGGAGAAGGACCTCACCAGTTCCCGCACGACCTCGGTCACCGCCTCCGGCGTGGACGGCTGCGGGGTGTCGATCTTCTTCCGCTCAGCCAGCAGCTTCCCGGTCGCCACGTCCACCGGCGCTCCCTTGATGCCCGTGCCGCCGATGTCAATGCCGAATGCCTGCATGAACTGGTCCTTTGCTCTGCTCTGGGGGATCGCAGCGCCCGCTTCACAACCAAGCCGCGCTCATCCCTGATTATGATCGAAGGTGAGGAGAAAGGGGCGCCGGAATGAACTGGCTCAAGATCGCAGCCGTCGCGGTCGGCGCGTTGATTGCCTTCCTGGTCGTCGGCAGTGTCATCCACCTGATCATGACGGTGCTCGGCTACGTCCTGGTCGCCGCGCTCGTCGCGGGCGGTGGATACATCGTGTACAAGATCGCCACCAACCGCGGTGGCCGCGAGGTGCGCGGCAAGCGCCGCAGGCGCGAGATCGGCGACGACCACCACGATGACCTGCGGGACAACCTCCGGGACACCGGGTACGCCCCGCCCCCACCGCCACGCCCGGCGGGCGCCAACGTCGATGACGACCTCGCCCGCCTCAAGCGTGAGATGGGTCACTAGCAGCGGCGCGGCTAGCCGCGCCCCCACGCCTGCAAGGCGTTGATGGCCGCCTTGGGCCCGTCGAACCGGACCCGGGAGGCCGTGACGCGACCCATCGACCACAGCGTGAGCTCCGCTGGCGTGCCGGTGACCGTCACGACGTGCGGAGATCCCTTCCTGATGATCCGGTAGGGGGCCGCGTCGGCAACGTCTTGCCTGGTTAGCTCGACGCCGACGGGGAGCTTGCGCAGGAACAGCCGGGCGCCCTTGAGCCGCTTCCACAGCGCCTCCGTCAGGTCGGCGCTGAGGTCGCGCGGCTCCCAGTCGTCACCGCCGCGGCGAACGTCCTCGTGGTGCACGAAGTACTCGACGGTGTTCGCCGCCTCATCAGCGCGGGGGATCGCGAACACCGACAGCCTCGGCGGGCCGTCCCTGAACGCCGCGACCAGCTCGGCATAGGACTTCGAGGCGGCCAGGCGCTGCTGCATCCGGGCCGTGTAGGGCGCCAGCGGCCCGCCCATCACCCCGGCGGCCGCATCCGGGCGGCTCTCCCGCAGCACCAGGTGGGCGGCCAGGTCACCGGTGGTCCACCCCTCGCACAGGGTGGGAGCGTCCGGTCCCTTCTCCTCCAGCAAGGCGGCCAGGGCAAGGCGCTCATCCCGTGAATGGGTCACGCAGGAGATCGTAGGCTGTAGGCGCGCCCCATGTGGAGCGGGGTATGACAATTGCGGAGGGTTCAAACGATGAGCGAAGCGGTGCGGCCGACGCAGCTGGACCCGAAGATCGCCGGGCGGCTCAAGCGGGACGCCAGCGGGCTGTTCGCGGCGATCGCCCAGCAGTACGACACCGGCGAGGTGCTGATGCTCGGCTGGATGGACGACGAGGCGCTGCACCGCACGCTGACGACGGGCCGCTGCACCTACTGGTCGCGCAGCCGCCAGGAGTACTGGGTCAAGGGCGATACCTCCGGCCACCAGCAGTGGGTCAAGTCGGTGGCGCTGGACTGCGACGGCGACGCCGTCTTGGTCAAGGTGGACCAGGTGGGTGCCGCCTGCCACACAGGCGACCGGACGTGCTGGGACACCGACGTCCTGGAGCCGGTGATCGTCGGCGAGCGTCCCGGGGCCTGACCTTGATGGCTAGCAAGCGCGAGTACGCACTGGTCCTGCTGGCCGGCGCGGTCGGCGGGGGGCTGATCCTGGTCTCGGTGCGCCAGCGCTGGGCGCAGGCGGTCTTCACGCCGCCCAAGCCGCTGTCGGCGCAGACGATCAGCGTGACCGGCGCCGACCTCGTCCCGCTGGCCGGGGCGCTGGGGATCGCCGCGCTCGCGGGGCTGGCCGCGGTGATCGCTACCCGTGGCGTGGTGCGCCGCGCATCCGGGGTGCTGCTGGCGGCGTTCGGGATCGGGGCCGCGGTCGCGGCCGGGGTCGCGGTGAGCGCCGCCTCCGTGCTGAGCGTCGCCGCCAGCCACACCGGGGCGCCCGGGGCGGCGGCCGTCTCCGGCGCCGCCGGGTCCACGACCAGCGGGACGGTCCCGGGCGGCGCGGGCAGCCCCGGCGTGTCGCTGATCGGCACGGCAGGCCACGCCATCATGTCCGGGACCCCCTGGCGGGCGGCCGTGTTCCTCGGGGCGCTCCTCGTGGTGGCGGCGGGGGTCGCGACCGCGGGGCGCGGCCCGCGCTGGCCGGTCATGTCGGCCCGCTTCGACGCGCCCGAGCGGCCCGGGGGCGGTGGCGCCCGCGGTGCCCCGGCGGCGGCCGCCCGCGATTCCGCGTCGATGTGGGAGTCGCTCAGCGCCGGGGCCGATCCGACGGAGCCTTCATCCACGGACATTCCCTAGCGGGCCAGTGGTGAGCGGCGCGGACGTCCTCATCGCCGACCACGAGCCTGAGGTCGGGGAGATGTCACGCCGCTACCTGGCCCGCGCGGGGCTGAGCCCGACGGTGGTCTCCACCCCCGGCGAGGCGCTGGTCGCGCTGGCCGGCCGGGAGGCGGACCTGTTCGTGCTCGACCTGACGATGCCGGGCCTGGAGGTGGCCGCCGTCAGCCGTGCGCTGGCCGCCGGGGACCGGCCGCCTGCGGTCTTCCTGCTCGACCGGTTCGGCATCCGGCCGCGGGGCCTCAGCGGCGGGGCGTCGGCTGGCTCTGCGGCGACTCGCGCGTGGCTGTCACGGCCGTTCAGCCCGCGGGCGCTCGTGGACGCGGTGACCGCCTTGCTGCGCCCCGTTCCCCCGAGCTCCCCCGCCCGGGCAGGCAGGCGGGGCAACACCGTCACCATCGCCGGCCGCGAGGTCGACCTGACCCGCACCGAGCGGGCGATCCTGGCGGCGCTCGCCGGGCAGCCCGGCCGGGTGCTGAGCCGGGCCGAGCTGCTGGCCGCGCTGGACGCCGACCGGGGCAAGCGCCCGGGCAGCCGGGCCATCGACGTCTACGTCACCCAGCTGCGCGCCAAGCTAGGCCCCGGCGCGATCCGCACCGTTCACGGCCTCGGCTACGCGCTGTGCCTGCCACCGGGCGTCATCAGCGGCGGACCCTCGCCGAAGAGCTGACTGCCCCCTGAAGCGCTGCCTGCCCCCACCCCCCAGGAGGTAATGCAAATGTATTGCGGAGGCAAACTCACGGGGGCATCTGATGGCAGTCGCGGCCGCTGCGGCTAGCATCGGTGGCGCAACATTTCCGATTTGAGGGGACGACCGAATCGCCGTGAGCGTACTCGACGAGATCCTCGAAGGCGTACGTGCCGATCTCGCCGAGCGGCAGAGTCGCGTCTCGCTAGAGCAGCTCAAGGGCCTGGCGCGCAGGGCGCCATCACCGCTGGACGCGCTCGGCGCGCTGAAGGCCCAGGGCGTCAGCGTCATCGCCGAGGTGAAGCGGGCCAGCCCGTCCAAGGGCGAGATGGCCGCGATCGACGACCCGGCCGCGCTGGCCGCCGACTACGAGGCCGGCGGCGCGCGGGTGATCAGCGTGCTGACCGAGCAACGCCGGTTCGGCGGGTCCCTCGATGACCTGACCGCGGTCCGCCGGGCAGTGCAGGTGCCGTTGCTGCGCAAGGACTTCGTGGTCAGCTCCTACCAGCTGTGGGAGGCGCGCGCCTACGGCGCGGACCTGGCGCTGCTGATCGTCGCCGCACTGGAGCAGACCGTCCTGGTCTCGCTGATCGAGCGTGCCCTGTCCATCGGCCTGCTGCCGCTGGTCGAGGTGCACACCGACGAGGAACTGGACCGCGCGCTGGAGGCGGGGGCCAACGTCATCGGCGTGAACGCCCGCAACCTGGGCACGCTTGAGGTTGATCGCGCGGTCTTCGGCCGGCTGGCGCCCCGCATTCCCGACAACGTGGTGAAGATCGCCGAGTCGGGCGTGCGCGGGCCGCATGACCTGCTGGCCTACGCCGCCGCGGGGGCCGACGCGGTCTTGGTCGGCGAGTCGCTGGTCACCGAGAAGGACCCCCGGGCCGCGGTCGCTGACCTGGTCACCGCCGGGTCTCACCCGGCCCTGCGCACCGAGCGCGGATAGGCCGGCCCTCCCCGGTAGGGTTTGCCTCGTGGACATGACCTCCCCTCCGGCCCGGCCTCCCGCTGAGCCTGACATCGCCCCCGTCCCGGACCGGGCGGGCCACTTCGGCGAGTTCGGCGGCCTGTTCGCCCCCGAGTCGCTGATGGCGGCCCTGGAGCAGCTCGCCAAGGAGTACGAGGCGGCCCGGCACGACCCGCGGTTTCGCGCCGAGTTGGATGAGCTGCTGCGCGATTACGCGAGCCGGCCCACCCGGGTGACCGAGGCGAAGCGGTTCGGCGCCGAGCACGCCGGCGGCTGCCGGGTGCTGCTCAAGCGCGAGGACCTGGCGCACACCGGGTCGCACAAGATCAACAACGTGCTCGGCCAGGTCCTGCTCACCAAGCGGATGGGCAAGGCCCGCGTGATCGCCGAGACCGGGGCCGGCCAGCACGGCGTCGCCACCGCGACCGCCTGCGCGCTCCTCGGCCTGGAGTGTGCGGTCTACATGGGCGAGGAGGACACCCGCCGGCAGGCGCTGAACGTGTCCCGGATGCGGATGCTCGGCGCCGAGGTCATCTCGGTCACCGCCGGCACCCGGACGCTCAAGGACGCCATGAACGAGGCGTTCCGCGACTGGGTCACCACCGTGGACTACACGCACTACTGCATCGGCTCGGTCGGCGGCCCGCACCCCTTCCCCATGATGGTGCGGGACTTCCAGCGGATCATCGGCGTGGAGGCCCGCGAGCAGGTCCTGAGCCTGACCGGGCGGCTGCCCGACGCGGTGGTGGCCTGCGTGGGCGGCGGGTCCAACGCGATCGGCGTCTTCCACGCCTTCATCCCCGACGGCGGCGTCCGGCTCGTCGGCTGCGAGGCCGGCGGGGACGGCGACGCCCCCGGTCGCAACGCCGCCACGCTGACCTACGGGTCGACCGGCGTGCTGCATGGCATGCGCACCTACGTGCTGCAAGACGACGAGGGCCAGACGCTGGACACGCACTCCATCTCGGCCGGCCTGGACTACCCGGGCGTCGGCCCCGAGCACTCGTGGCTGAAGGACACCGGCCGCGCCGAGTACCGGTCGGTCTCCGACACCGAGGCGATGGAGGGGTTCGCGGCGCTGTGCCGCACCGAGGGCATCATCCCGGCCATCGAGTCCGCGCACGCGCTGGCCGGCGCGATGCGGGTGGGCCGCGAGCTCGGCCCGGACGGCCTGATCCTGGTTAACCTGTCCGGCCGCGGCGACAAGGACGTGGCGACAGCGTCCGCGTGGTTCGGAGTCTGACGCGATGACCAACAGCGCAGTGACGACCGCGTTCGCCAAGGCCGCCGCGCAGAACCGGGCCGCGCTGGTCGGCTACCTGCCGGCCGGGTTCCCGGACAAGGACACGGGCATCAAGGCGGCCCTCGCGATGGCGCGGGCCGGCGCCGACGTCATCGAGGTCGGCCTGCCCTACTCCGACCCGCTGATGGACGGGCCGGTCATCGCCGATGCCGTCTACCGCTCGCTGAAGGGCGGCACCCGGGTCAAGGACGTCCTGGACACCGTCGCCGCGATCTCCAGCGCCGGCACCGCCGCCCTGGTGATGACCTACTGGAACCCGGTCGATCATTACGGGGTGGCCGCCTTCGCCCGCGACCTCGCCAGCGCCGGCGGCTCGGGCCTGATCACCCCCGACCTCACGCCAGAGGAATCCGGCGACTGGCCGCGCGTATCGGATGAGTACCACCTGGACCGGGTGTACCTGGTTGCCCCTAGCTCACCGCAGGCGCGGATCGCGGCGATCACCCGCCTGTGCCGCGGCTTCGTCTACGCCGCCAGCCTGATGGGCATCACCGGCACCCGGGACTCGGTGAGCGCCAGCGCCGTCGGCCTGGTCGCGCGCACCCGCGAGTACACGACCCTCCCGGTCGCGGTCGGCCTGGGCGTCAGCACCCCCGAGCAGGCTCACGAGGTAGCCGCCTTCGCTGACGGCGTCATCGTCGGCTCCGCCTTCGTCCGCCGCCTGGCGGCCGCGCCGACCCCGCAGGACGGTGTCGCCGCCGTCCGCGAGCTCACCGAGGCCCTTGCCGTCGGCGTCCGCCGCGGCTAGCAGGTGATCCTGGCGGGCGCGGGACGGTGAAACAGCGGTAACGTCCTTGTATGCCCCTTGCGTTCCTGCCGGGCCCGGCGCGGTCTGCCTGGCGTCTCGGGCCGGTCCCGCTGCGGGCGCAGGCGCTGTGCGTCGTCGCGGGCATCCTGGTCGCGCTCGCGATCACGGCCCGGCGCTACCGGGCGGCGGGCGGGGGCGCGGGCGTGATCGCCGACGTGGCCGCGTGGGCGGTTCCCGCCGGGCTGATCCCCGCCGCCTGCGATGTCCTGCTGGGCGCCGCCCACCCGGGTGTCCTGGGCGCCGTCCGGACGTGGGATCAGCTGGCCGGCTTCCCCGGCGCGGTCGCCTTCGGGGCGGCGGGGGCGTGGGCCGGCTGCCAGCGGATACGCGTCCCGCCTGGCCGCGCCCTCGGTGACCCGCCCGGCCGGGCCGGCCTCGCCGGTGCTCGGGTCGGCCGGGCTGGCCCCAGCCGTGCTGGCTCGATCCGTGCTCG
>JAICUO010001003.1 GCA_025935815.1 Streptosporangiaceae bacterium | reverse complement strand
ACGATCACCGCCACCCGCTGGGCCGCCCTCGCCGCCCGCGACTGGAGCCAGTACGCCGCCATGCGACGCGCCTGACCTCCGCCGGCACGGGCCCAATAGGACCCAGGGCCGCGTCAAAGTCGTGAATGGGTCACCGGACCTGCACGCTTGTTGATGATCATGCCGCGCGGAGTGCATCGCTGACCGCGGTCGGACTCCAGGCGGCGGCTCGTTGAGCGGCGGCGATGTTGGAGTGGCCGGCCAGCCGGGCGATGTTGGTGGCGGTGTTCCGCAGCGCGGCCATCAGCTGCGGCCCGGCGCCGATTCGGATCCGGGAGGCGTCTTCACGCTGGGTCACGTCGCGCACGTGGTGAACGCTGTTCTCGATGGCCCAGTGTCCCTGCAACCAGTGCCCGAGCAGGCGCGAGTCGGCCGCCCGGTGGTCCAGGGAGGTGATCGCGTAGACGATCTCCACCGAGGGTCTGCGGCCGCCGACGCGGCGCCGGCGGACGACCTTGATCGCCCGGCGGGCGTGCGGGAACAGGGCCTGGCCCGGCGTGTCGCCCAGGTCGATGACCTTGATCGAGCGGGACTCGGTGCGGCCGTGCCCGACTCCGCGACGCCGGGTACCAGGGGCCTGCGCCCAGGGCAGGCGTTGCAGGGACTGACGCAGCAGCGGCTGGTTGCCCTTGACGGTGAACAGGTAGTGCCCGCCGCGGGCGGCCAGGAACTCCGCGTGCGCCCGCTGGCAGTGCAACGCATCCGCGGTGACCAGCACGCCGGCCAGCTCCGGCAGGGTGGCCAGGGCGACGGCGAACGCGGCGACCTCGTCCCCGCCGATGACCGCGGCCTGGGTGAGAACCAGCCGATGGGCATGGTCATAGACGCACACCAGCTTGGTCTGCTGACCGTCGGCGTCGGTGGAGCCGCGCAGCGTCTTACCGTCCACGGCCAGCACGGTTCGGCACTCGGCCGCCGTCGTTCCCGCCGGCGGTTGCGCCCGGGCGCGGGTCTGGCGGCCGGTCACCCAGGTGGTCAACGTGGCCTCCACCGCGGCGACGTCCACGGCGGCCAGGACCCGGCGGAACGTCGATGCCGACGGCGGCGGGCCAGCGACCCCCAGGGCCTGCGGGGCAGTAGCCGCCCACTGCGCGATCGCCACCCAGGACGATGCGCCGGCCATCACCGCCTGCAGCGCCAGCAGCAGCACCGACTGCAGACCGTGACGACGACCCCGCCGGCGCCGCGGGTCCGGGACCACCGTCAGCGCCTGCACCAGACGGATCGATTCGACCGCCGACAGCGGCCCGGAGACAGCCTCCGACACCGGCAGCAGGGCGGACAGGGAAGATGCAGACGCGGGCATGGGTCATCTCGCTGGTGGTCGGCGGCGTAGAGAACCTCAGACCACCACACGGCCCATGCCCGCCCCTACCCGCCCAGCTCAGAGCCCCGCATCCACGACTTTGACGCGGCCCTGCCTACCCGCCGCCCCACGCCACCCCAGAGCCCGCCTCGCGAACATGCAGTCGTGCTTGTTCCTCGAGCTGTCGCACGTTGAGACTTTCGACGTGCGCGACGCCGCTCTT
>JAICUO010000328.1 GCA_025935815.1 Streptosporangiaceae bacterium | reverse complement strand
GGCGGGCGGAGCGGGCACGGGTCGCCCGCGCGTTCGTGGGCGGGGTGCTCGGTCCCGGTCACCCGTGCGGGGACGTGGCTGCGTTGCTGGTGGGCGAGCTTTTCTCCAATAGCCTGCGGTGGCTTCGTTCGTGAGTTTTGACCGCGGCTGTTCGTGAGTTCTGACCGCACTTGGCGGCTGCGCGGGTGATTTTTGTTCGTGAGTTCTGACCGCGGTCTCGGCGGGGTGGCGGGGTTATTCGGGGTCGTTGCCGAGGAGGAACTCGCCGTCGTTGCCGCCGAGGAGGAAGGCGAGGCGGTCCAGGTCGGCGCGGAGGGCGTCCGGGCCGTAGGCGGGGTGGCCGATGAAGTCGAGCAGTGAGGCGGCGAGGCGGTCGGGGTCGGCGGTCAGCCAGTGGGCGATGAGCTGGAGGATTTCGGCGAGCTCGATGGCGTCGGCGGTGTCGATGCAGGTCCGGGGCATGACGGTGCCGGGGTCAGGCTGGCCGGGTGGCGCGGGTGCGGGCCGGGCGGCGGGAGCCAGGCCGGTCCGTGTTCACGGCTGCTCCTGGCCGAAGAGGGGGGTTTCGCCGGCGATGGCGGGCGCGGCCTGTTTCTTCGGGCGGGCGGGGGCTTGCTGGGCGGCGCGGGCCTGGGCGAGGCGGTAGGAGTCGGTGCCGGTCTCGATGATGTTGCCGCCGAAGGTGAGGCGGTCGACGATGGCGGCGCAGAGGCGGGGGTCGGTGAAGGTCTTGGTCCAGCCGCTGAAGGACTCGTTGGACGCGATCGCCACGCTTGCCTTTTCCTCCCGTTCTGTCAGGACCTGGAAGAGGAGCTCGGCGCCGCGGCGGTCGAGTTCCATGTAGCCGAGCTCATCGACGCAGAGGAGATCGACGCGGCCGTAGCGGTTGATGGTCTTGGTGAGCTGCCTGTCGTCGGCGGCCTCGACGAGCTCGTTGACGAGCTTGGCGGCCAGGGTGTAGCGGACGCGGTAGCCGGCCATGGCGGCCTCGGTTCCCAGGGCGATGAGCAGGTGGGACTTGCCGGTGCCGGAGTCGCCGATGAGGCAGAGCGGCAGCCCTTTCTTCACCCAGTCGCAGGTGGCCAGGGTGTTGATGACGGCGGGGTCGATGGCCGGGTTGGCGTCGAAGGCGAAGGCGCGCAGCGATTTCTCGCGGGGGAACCCGGCGGCCTTGATCTGGCGCTCGGAGCGGCGGCGGGCGCGGTCGTCGCACTCGGCCATGAGCATCTCGGCGAGGAAGCCCCGGTAGGACATCTGCTCGCGGGCGGCGGCGTCGGCGAGGTCGGGGAACTGGGCGCGGATGGTGGGCAGGTGCAGCATCCGGCAGGCCTGGTCGACGGCGGCGTCGGCGGCCTGCTCGGTCAGTCCGCGGCGCGGCTTGGCGGTCATGGCCGGGTTCCTTCCTGTGCGGTGCGGCGGTGGCGGAGCAGCTGGTCGTAGGCGGCGACCGAGGGGAGCGGCCGGGTGTCTGGCGGCAGTTTCCCCAGGCGGCGGGCGGTCAGGGACGCGACCGGCGGCGGGCCGGCCGGGGCGGCATCCTGGGCGGGCTGACCGGCGTCGTCGGCCGCCTTGCGGGCCTCCAGCGCGACCGCGTCGGCGGTGAGCGCCCCGGCTCGCAGGGCGGCGGCGAGCCCGGCGACGACGTGCTCGCCGTCCATGTGGCGGTGCAGCAGCAGGACCTCGACCAGCGCCCTGGTGCCGGCGGCGTCGCCGTGGGCCTTGCGGGCCGCGGCCCACCAGGCGTCGTGGACGGGGGTGAACTTCCCGGCGGCCCGGGCCTGCTCCAGCGCGGTGGCCCCGGGCAGCGCGCCGGGCTTGCGGACCAGCGCCTCCAGGTAGTGGTCCAGGTCCAGGCGGGCGCCGCCCCGGACGGGCAGCCGCTCGTGCCGGGCGGCTTCCGCGCGCCCGTCGTAGATGACCAGGTCCGAGGCGTGCAGCAGGACCCGGACCCGGCGGCCGATCAGCCTCACCGGCACCGAGTAGCGGTTGTTGCGGACCATGACCTGGGCGAACCGGTCGACCCGCGGGGACAGCCACAGGCCCGTCTCGAACGGCTCGGCCGGCAGCGGCCGCAGCAGCGGCCGCTCGATCGCGAGGAACTCCCCGACGGTCCGCGCCCGGCCGCCGATCCGCCGGGCCTCGTCCCCGGCGTCCCAGGCGTCGATCATCGCGTTGAGCGCCTGGATCGACGGCACGCCGGGGACGGGGACCAGGTGGTTGCGGCGGAACCAGCCGATCTGCCCTTCCACCCCGCCCTTCTCGTGGGCGCCGTCGATGCCGGGGCGGCAGTAGAAGGCGTCCAGGGCCGTCTCCCGAGAGTTCAGCAATTCCGAGGGGGCAAATTCACGAACTCACGGGTGGCCAGGCGGCGTGGGAGAGGATGAGACCGTGGGTTCGGCCGGTGTGGTGCAGCACGTGGTTTAGCACTGCGATGTCTCGGTGGTCCTTGGGCCTGAGCAGCGTCTGCTTGTATGCGAGGACGTCGGTGAGCCTGGCGAATGGCAGTCCTTGGATGATCTCGGCCTGGTCAATCAGGTCGTCAGCGTCCCAGTCGTCTGACACCCACCCCCGGGAGAACTGGATAAGGCCGTCCCAGAACAGCGCCATGGGGGCGCCGTTGATGCTTCCGGCCCCTGGGCAGCCGCGTTGGGAGACCCGCTGCCATGTCGCCCCGCGTGCCACGATGTCTAGGTCGCGGATGTGGTGGCGCAGGCCGTGTGCCAGCAGAGGGCCACTGCCAAAGATGACGAAGTCGCGATGGTCTAGTTCGAGTTGGGTCACCAGCGTGAGAAGACGGCGTATCAGCCTGTCTTCGGACAGGGTAGGAGAACACACTGCCTCGTGCATCATCAGTCCTCGTGGGATTCGTGGTGGTGATTGCTCTGTGGGATTAGTGCCGATGGCTGAAGGCGCGTATGAGCCGGGAGCCGTCCGACTGCCGTATCGCGGCCGGGTCCGGCCGCGTGTTGTCCCTCAAGCTGGCTGCATGCCACGATGATTTCGGGCCGCTCAATCGGGCTTGAGTCTTCTAGTGCTTTGTTGAATCGGTGTGTGCGGGAGGCTTCTTGGACCCATGTCCTCAGGACCGATGCCAGGGCCTTCGCGCCGGCAGCGATGCATAGAGCGACAATCAGGAGGCCGGTGTGGCCTGCCGTCTCTAGGAGCAGCTGCGACGACACTGTGTGCCCTGGCCGGATCAGGAGGCCGTGCGGCTGCCGTCTGCGATTTCGCGCAGGTCGGTTAGGTTGAGGATGGTGATTACCTCCCTGCCGGTGCCGACGATCCCCGATGCCTTGAGCTGCCGGATGACCTTCTTGACCGAGTCGAGTTTCCTCGTCCCGATCAGGGACGCCAGGTCCTGCTGGCTGACCCTTAGGAAGATCTGGGTCCCGTCCCCCGCAGACATGCCGAGCCCGAGGTCTGCCAGCTCGATGAGGCTCTTGGCGAGCTGCTGTTCTATGGCCAGTTCGGACTCGACGTTCTTTCTGACTTGCCGGTCGGCCCGGTCGGCCATCCTGATCGCCATTGCGTGCATGGCGCGCGGGTGAGCGTAGAGGAACTGCAGCCAGCGGGGTCCGGGCAGGTAGAGGGCTTCCACGTCGTCCCAGGCGACGATGTTCGCCATGCGCGGTATCCCGCGGAGTACGGCCATCTCGCCCACGATCTCGCCCGGGCCACGGATGTCAACGATGCGCGGGGGCCTACCGGACGTGACCTTGACATGTCCCTTCCGGATCAGCAGCGCGAAGTCGCCATGCTCACCTTCCAGGAAGAAGGGATCGCCTGCCGAGCGGCGGATCGCGTACCCGATTGCTTCCAGAGCTGGTGTCTCTTCGTCCGTGATGAGCGCCATGGGCTGTTGGTGTAGCCGATTGTCCATACTCTTAAGTGTAATACTCACCTCAACTGGGGGCAATAGGCGTCTTGATAAAGTCTCGAACTACCCCGGCGTATCGCAGCCCGGTGCGCGGACCCAACCGAAGACGGCAGCCAGGTGGAGCGGGTCGGATCGGTCCGAGGCGGCTTCCTCAACGATGCGGTCGTCGCGGAGCTGCCTGGCGGTGACGGGCACGGTGGTGAACAGCCTGTTCACCCAGAACCGGCTGACGGGCTTGAGGAATGGAGGAACGAGCTGGCCACTCTCAAGGCCCGGCGAGCTAGAGCGCGGGTGGCGTGCTCGCAGGTGTTCGCGGGGATCCCGGGGCTTTGCGTCGGGTCGCGCCGCGCTGCCCGGCATCCGAGGTCGGCGTGGCCGGAGTCGTGAAGCCGCTGGCTGTCGCCCCCGCGATCATCGTCGCCCTCGCGGCCAATCTCGGGCCTGTGGTACTGATAACGGCACTCGCCGTGCTCACCCTGGTAGCGGCTGTGGTGTTCTTCCCTTCCGATGTGCCCACACGGCGGCTCACCCAGTCGCTCACGGCCGTTCGCCAGAAGGGCGACCGGGAAAACGGCGGGCGATCCCCGGCGGTGATCTTCCCTGCTGCAGCTGACACGACCTTGTAGCCCGGTTCCTAGATGGTCTTCTCGTGGTCCGTCACGGGCTGGTCCCCGGAATGCCCCTGGCGGCTTGCGCATAGCGCAGGCCGGTGCGGGGGCCGAAGCCGAAGACCGCGGCCAGGTGCAGCGGGTCGGCTCGTCCCGCCAGGGCTTCCTCAACGATCCGGTCGTCGCGGAGTTGCTCTGCAGTGACGGGCAGGCCGCGGAACATGCTGGCCATCCAGAACCGGCTGACCGGTTCGCCTGTGTGCGCTGTCTTGCGGGTGACCAGCAGGTAAGGGCTGGCAGTGTCCGGCCACCGGGTGCTGCGGAAGTCGAGGTAGCTGCGGATAGCGCCGACGGTGAACTCATCAAGGGGCCGGTCCATGCCGTCGGGGTCGAGCCGGCGGCCCGGCAGGTCGAGCTGGTCTATGCGCAGGTACCGGATCTGGCCGGGCAGCAGCGCGTGGACGCCGGCCAGCGCGACGACGGCCCGCAGCGCGGGGTTGTCCGCGGCGGCCTCGGCGGTCACGGTGAGCAGGTGCGCTGGCAGCGGCATGGGCACTGACGGGTTGCGCCTGCTGACGCGGATGCCGCGGGCAGGATTGGCGAAGATCAGCCGCTCGGCCTTCAAGGTGCCGAAAAGGCTGCGCAGCGTGCTGGCGTCCTGGGGCCGGGAACGGCCTGGCCGTCTGGCCAGCCATCCGGCGATGTCGTCACGGGTGACCTGCCGCAGCGTGGAGTACCGGCTTCCGGCGTCGGCGAGGAAGGTGCGGATGCTGTAGATGTCGCGGACGATCGTCCGGCGGCTGCGGGGCCTGCGGCGGGGACTGCCGTTCCGCAGTATGCCGAGCCATGTGTTCACCTCGGCGCGGATCTGGTCCGGCAGCCCGGCGAGCTGCTCATCGAGCCAGAGGGCCAGCGTGTCTGGCCGGTCGTCCTCCAGCGCGCCAACACCGGCGAGGACGTTGATGATGTGCGGGAACGGCATGTTCCGGGCAGTCAGCTGGCGGGCGGTGCTGGCCCGGACCTGTTCGCCGGGTCCGTGGACGGCGGCCAGGATCCGCAGTCCCCGCTGAGTGAGGGACAGCGTGCGCGGCGACCATCCGCGCAGCTCAGCTAGCTTCCCAGCCTCGGCCTGCAGTCGTTCAGCCAGGCCGGCGTCGACGGGCGGGAGCTGAGTGCTGACGCGGGACAGGTCACGTGGCACGTCGCACAACAGCAGCTGAGTCCACCGGAACCGGACGCGGACGGCCCGCAGCGGTGCCGTCTCCTCTCCGGGAGTATCGGCATGACCGTGTCTGGGACGTCCGGGGCGGCCGAGGAGAAACCGCAGCTGGTGGCCGGTGACGGCGGCCACTGACAAGTCCACCGTCGTCTTGTTGGCCGGGCCGGCGATCAGGGCGGCCTGCTTGCGGCAGGGACGGCACACGCCGGCGTCCACGGGCAGGTCGCGGCCGCACGTGGCGCAGGACCCCGCCGGGTGGTTGCTGGCGAAGCTGCGGCAGGCCTTGCAGAGCCGCTCGGTGAGCATTCCCCAGGTCAGGCAGTGGTCGCAGCTGCGCAGACGGGCCGCCCGCACCCGCTTCCGGGCGTGGGCGCCTGCTCGTGAAGCGGCCGGGGAGTTCACACCGGAGGCCCGGAACGCCCTGCGGCCCGGCGCCGGATCACCAGGCCGTCGCCTGCGGCCGCGCGAACCTCGCCGGCCCCGGTCTCGGGGCGGAGGACCTTGCCCGGTTCGCGGACCAGCAGATCGCCGGGTTCGCAGCCGAGCACTTCGCAGATGACCTCCAGGTCATCGAGGCGGATGGTGACCGGCTGCCCGGACCACAGGTTCGACATCTTCCCCGCGCTGATCACCAGGCCCGCCTCCGCTAGCATGGCCTGCAGCTGGGAGGCTTTCCAGATGTCGCGCTGGGCGGCGGCCAGCCGCAGGTTCCACCTCACGAACGGTCGCCTCCGAACCGCCCGGCGGCGCGCTTCCCGGCCTGCGCCCAGGCGTCCTCGACATGGCTGCGGTGGACGTGGACGTAAATCATCGTGGTGTTGATCCATTCATGGCCCAAAACCTCCTGAACTGCGAAAACATCCATTCCGTTGCGGTAAAGCTCGGACGCTGCGAAGTGGCGCAGCAGGTGCGGGGTCAGTTTCCCGGCCTGCGCGGGCAGGTGCGTGGCCACCGCGTCGGACAGGCCCAGGCGCAGCGCGTCGTCGGTCACCGGCCGACTGGAGCCGTCGGCGTGCCGCCGCTCGGACGGGAACAGCGGCGCCGCCGGGTCGTTGACCCGGTCGTCGAACTCCCACCGCGGCCCGCCGGCCCACCACTCCAGCAGGTCCCTCGACCCGTTGATCAGCGGCACCAGCCGGTCCTTCTTCCCCCGGCCGCGGCTGCCCTTGCCGTGCAGCAGGACCTTCCCGAACCGGCCCAGGTCCCAGCGCACGTCACTCGTCGTCAGCAGGCACAGCTCCGAGACCCGCGGGCCGATCAGGCTGGCCAGCCGCATCGCGGTGTAGTTCCGGGCGGCCGGGGCGTACTTGCGGGCCGCGAGCATATCGGTGCGCCAGCCGGTGAACAGCCTGTCGATCTCCCGCTCGCTCGGCGGGATCCGCAGCCGTGAGCTGGTCCCGCCCCGCGGCCGGTTCACCTCATCCAGCGGGGATTCCACCACGAACCCGGTGGCGGCGTGGATGTCCGGCCGGTGGCGCAGCTCGAGGAACTCGAAGAACACCGCGAACGCCGCCGCCTTGCGGACCTTCGTGCCCGCCGCCAGGCTCTTCTGGTCGGCGCCGAAGAACCGGTCCAGGTCACGGGCGCTCATCTCCCACAACGGCCGCCCGAACCACTCCCGCAGCCCGACGACCGCCGCCACGTCAGCGCTGATCGTCGTGTCGGTGATCCCGGCCGAGGAACGGGCCAGTACGAACTCCGCCAGCAGGTCCTGCTCGAACGCGCCGACCTCGTCAGGGGTCTCCAGCCGCAGATGCGGCCGGATGTCACGCACCGCGGCGAGCCCCACCCGTCCCCTCCTCTTCAGCTATCAGGGAATGAACTATTAATAGCAGAAGAGATCTCAGGAATCGTGAATAACAGCCACGAATGATCGGATCGATGCCAGTGACCGGATGAGCCCAGGTCAGCCCGCTGCCAGCAGGAACTTGAGGGACAGTCGGCCCTGGGAACTCGCGGGAACAGATTCACAGTGGGAGCGGAACGCGGTCCACCGCTCGGCCTCGACCCGGGAGCGGCTGAGCCCGATGACCTGCGCGACCGCGGCCTTGAGGTTGTCGTAGCGGACCTTCCCGGCCGGGACCCCGCCCAGCACCCGGAAGGCGTGCTCGTGGCCCTCGAAGAACGCCTCCTGCCCGCCCGACAGCGAGACCCGGTGCACCGCCTTGCCGGAAAAGGACAGCCGCAGGCAGAACAGGAAGCACTTGACGTCCGACCCGGCCAGCCGGACCACGACCTCGCCGAAGTCGACTTCCGCCTCGTCGCCCGGGCGGTGCGACTGCGGCACGAAGACCTCAGCCGGGCCGCGGCCGGCCTCCGCCCGCACCTGCGGCTTCCGCTCGGCGACGTAGGCCCGGACCACGGGATAGGACACGTCCGCCATCTGGTGCTCGTCCATCAGCCGGTGGTAGATCCGGGTGATCGTGTGCCGCTGCTTGCGCGGCGCGTCCAGGTCCGCCTTCAGGATCTCGTCGATGACGGGCTTGAACGGGTCCAGCTTCGAGGCCCTGGACGGCAGCTGCCTGCGGGGCTCGGGCCATGCCGAGGACACGGCCCGCACGATGGTCCGGCGCCCGACCCGGTACTTCTTCTCGATCGCACGGCCGGACATCCCCGCGCGGGCATCCCGGCGGATCGCGGCGTAAAGCTCGACCTTCGAAGGGGGCACGGGGGGAACGCTCCTTCGTCACGAAGCGCATCCAGCATCTCACCACGAGCCACAGGGTGCGGTCAGAACTCACAAACAACGACTTCACCAAAACAGGCCTGCGGTCACTCCTGACGAACAAGTGCGGTCACATCACACGAACAAAACCACCGGAAGGGCGCCCCGTCGCCGGCCGCGCGGCCCCGGACAACCGCGCAAGGGGTGGTCACCGCCCTCGCGCTGCCGGCAGCACGCGCGGAAACAGCCCAGCCCGTGAGCCCGCTCCCGCCGGGCGGCCTGCGCCAGCTGCCACGCGACGCCTCCATGCTCTACGACATCCCGCGCGTCGACGGGTCCGGGCGGGTCGCCAGCGGCGACATCATCGACGCGCTGCACTGGCAGCCCGGCAGCACGCTCGACGTGATCGTGACCCCGTGCACGATCGTCATCCGCACGGCACCCGGCGGCCGGCTCCGCGTACCGCCAAGGCCGTGCATCATCATCCCGTCGCACGCGCGCCGCCCCCACGGCATCAGCCCCGGGGACCACGTCCTGATCGCCGCGGCGCCGGAGTTCGGCCTGGTGATCGTGTACCCGCTGTCGGCCCTGGACGAGATGATCT
>JAICUO010000292.1 GCA_025935815.1 Streptosporangiaceae bacterium | reverse complement strand
TCAGGCGAAGGGCCTGGAGTTCGACCGGGTGGTCCTCGCCGACCCGGCCGGCATCGTGGCCCAGTCCGCCAACGGAGGCCACGACCTCTACGTGGCCATCACCCGCGCCACCCACCGCCTCACGGTCGTCCACGAAGGCGACATCCCCGCGCCGCTTCGCTCGCTGGACCCGGCATAGGGCGACATTCGCCCATTCGCCCGGGGCATGCGGGGCGCTCCAGCGGCCCCTACCACTGCTCCCGGCCCGGCTGCGACACGATTCACGGCGACGGGAAGCCGTGCACCCTGTCGGGGTTCGGCCGCTAGCCAGAAAAATTACCGACCGATCGGTCTTTTTGTGTTAGGGTGCGAGCATGGCCGATGGGAGACTCGCGCGGGGAGAACGGACCCGGACAGCCGTGCTGGACGCCGCGGTGTCGATGGCCTCCGTCGACGGGCTGGAGGCGATGTCGCTGGCGCGGCTGGCGCACGCCACCGAGGTGAGCAAGTCCGGGCTGTTCGCGCACTGGCCGGATAAGGAAGCGCTGCAGCTGGCGGTCATCGCGCGCGCGGTGCACATCTGGACCGCGCACGTGGTCACCCCGGCCTTCGCCGAGCCGCGCGGCGTGCGGCGGCTGTGGGCGCTGCACGAGCGGCGGATCGAGTTCTACGCCAGCGGCGTCCTGCCCGGGGGCTGCTTCTTCGTCGCCACCCAGGCCGAGTTCGACGACCGGCCCGGGCCAGTGCGGGACGCGCTCGCGGCGGCCATCAACGACTGGCTCTTCCTGATCAAGACCGTCGCCGCCCAGGCGGTCGAGCTCGGCGAACTGCGCCCGGACACCGACGTCGAGCAGGTCGCCTTCGAGATCGAGGCGCACGGCCACGCGGTCGTCACCTTCAGCAGGCTGCTGCACGCCGAGGGCGCGGCGGCCTACGGGCGCACGGCGGTCCTGGACCGGCTGCGATCGCTGTCGCCAGTGCCCGAACTGCTGCCCGGCAATTAACGAGCGATGAGTGATCAGCCATGAACGGGGAAACGATGGTCGCGCAGACGATGGACGGGGTCACCGAGACGGTCGAGGTCCACTTCGAGGACCTGGACGCGCAGGGCGTCGTGCACAACGGGCGGTACGTGCTGCTGCTGGAGCGGGCGCTGTCGGCCTACTGGGCCAGGAACGGGTACCCGTGGGATCCGTCCTCACCGCGGGTCCTGAACGTGTTCTTCGTCGTCAAGGAGTTCTCGATCACCTATCACGCGCCGATCACCCGGCCCGGTCCGGTCAGCGTCCGGTTCTGGATCGACCGCCTGGGCACGACCAGCGCGGTCTACGGCTTCCGGGTGGCCGCCCAGGACGAGTCCGTCACCTACGCGGACGGCCGCCGCGTGCAGGTCCGGCTCGACCCGGCGACGCTGCGCCCGGCGGTTATCGGCCAGGAGCTGCGCGCCGCCTGCGCGCCATTGCTCACCCGCGCCGCGCGCGATCGCGATGTCCAGCCAGCCTGACGGCGGCCAGCCCGGGGTGCTGCGGGCGCTCCTGGACCGGGCCCGGTCCGGGAGCAGGCCGGGACAGCGCGCTGACGGGCTGCGCATCGCCTTGGCCATCGAGGGCGGGGGGATGCGCGGCACCGTTTCCGCCGGGATGGCCCTGGCGCTGGCCGAGCGCGGCCTGCTGCCGGCCTTCGACGCCGTGTACGGCTCGTCGGCCGGCGCGATCACCGGCGCGTGGCTGGTCAGCTCGCGTCCCGAGGGCATGCGCGGCTGGGCTGACCCGGTCTACGCACGGACGCTGATCCGCTGGTCGGCGCTGTTGCGCGGCCGGCCAGTGGCGGACGTGCGCAGGCTGATCGAGGTGCTCTACATCACCGAGCACCCGATGGACTTCGAGTCCGTGCTGGCCAGCGAGGTCCCGCTGCACCCGCTGGCGACCGACGCGAGCACCGGGGCCGCGTCGGACCTGCGCCCGCTGATGAGCGACCCCGCGCGGCTGCGGCTGGCGCTGCGGGCCAGCGCCTCGCTGCCGTTCCTGGCCGGCCCGCCGGTGAGCCTGGACGGCAGGCGCTTCTATGACGCCGGCGTGGCCGAGTCGATCCCGCTGCGCACCCCGCTGGCGCAGGGCGTCACCCACCTGGTGGTGCTGCGCTCCCGCCCCGCCCGGGCGCCCGGGGACCCGGTCCTGCCGCCCCGCCCGACCCGGGAAATGGTGCTGCTGGCGCGGACGGTGCTGCGCAAGGAGACCTCCGAGCTGCGGGCGGCGGTGCTCACCCGCGGCGCGCGCACGCTCGCCGACGTGGCCCGCATCGCCGAGATGGAGGCCGCCGGGACGGCGCTGTCCATCCACCCGGCTCCCGGCGGGCCGCCGGTCAGCCGCCTCACGACGGACGGGGCGATCCTCGCGGCCGCCTTCGAGGCCGGCCGGGAGGCGGTCCTGAGCCTCCCGGCGGCCCCCGTCACCGCTTGACGGGCGCGTACGGGTTCTGGCCGGGCACGGTCGTAAAGTGGCCGAGCACCCGCCCGGCGGCGTCCTTGAACAGCAGCGTCACGGTGAGGCTGGCATCCTTGAGCGGGTACCGCACCTGCCATCCCCAGTAGTAGGGCTCGTTCCATTCGGGATGGCCGGAGAACCCGCCCTGGAGCTGGCTCCCGTCCGGCAGCACGGCGGTGACCGACGCGACCTGCGGCAGCGCGGCCCCAGTGCTGAAGACAAGGCCGCCCCCGGGTTCCTGGTAGCGATCGGCTACGACGAGCGGGGTGCACCAGTCGCCGAACGAGGCCGGGTTGACGTAGTCCGTGCCAACGACCTTGCCTGCCGCGTCCCGGGCAACCAAGCGTCCGCTTCCGTAGGTGGGAGTCGACGGGACCGGGGACACCGAGACCTTGGCCGGGAACCCGTGCCCGCTGATGACCAGCCCCGGGACGGTCGCGGTGGGTCCCGACAGCGCGTCGATCGAGTTAACCCCGCGGAATGGAGTCACCATGGCCGATGCCACGTGGCCGCTAACCAGCCCGACCTCGTACGTGACCAACCGGTTGTCGGCGATCAGGACTGACTGCAACGGGTGGCCAGCGGATACCGCCGTGACAAAGCCGTAGCCGCCATCCCAGTGCACCGTGTCCAGGTTCGCCCCCGTGGCTGGCAGCAGGAAGGCGATCCGGCCGACCAGCGCCAGCGGGCCGCCGTTGTGGCGGGTGAACCACAGGTAGGTCACCGCCCGGTCGCCGCGGTAGGTCACGTCGACCCGCACGACGGGCGTGGCCGGCGGCGCCTTCGTGAGCCAGTCGCTGGCCGGCGCAGGCATGCTTCCCGCGGAGGCATTCGTCACCTTGTACACCGGCGGCGGGGGAGTCGCGTACACGCAGGCGGCCGGCACGTGAGTCCCCGGGGGAAGGGAGCCATGCGTGGGAGAAAGCGGCGGCAGGACTGCCGGTGACCCGGATGTGGTGGGCGCTGGCGTCGCGTCCCCCGCGGTGGCCGGGCCAAGCGGCGGTGACCCGCGCTGGATCAGCAGGCCAGTGGCGACGGCGATCACGGCCATGGCCGCCGCGAGCGGTGCGATCATCCCGAACCGGGACCGGCCAGGATGTAGCCGGGTCGTCGGGTCACCACCGCGGGCGAGCGTCCGCTGCCAGGCATCCGGGCTGCCGGTGAAGTCCCCGGCACGGGCGCGCAGCGCGGCCCGCAGCCGTTCCTCGACGTCGTGGTGGTCATTCATGCCAGGGCCTCCAGCTTCCTGCCCACGCTCGCCACGCCCCGGCTGACCAGCGACTTGACCGTCCCGGCGGCGATGCCCATGGCCGCGGCGATCTCGGCTTCGCTCAGCTCCAGCCAGTAGCGCAGCACCACGGCCTCCCGCTGCCGGCGCGGGAGCGCGGCGACGGCCGCGAGCACCTCGCCGTGGTCCTCCCGGACGATCACGGCCTGCTCCAGCGTCGCTCCCGCCTCCGGCAGGCCCGGCGGGGCCGAGCGCCGGGCGATGCCCAGGTGCCGCCTGCGGTTCCGGGTGAGGTTGCAGACGGTGGCCCGCACGTACCCGACGGCCGCCCCCGGGTCGTGCAGCCGCGCGTGCCGGTCCAGCAACCGCGCGAACGCCTCCTGCGCCACGTCCTCGGCGTCGTCCGCGCCGAGCAGCCCGGCCAGCCGCACCATCTCGCCGTAGCGGGCCGCGAACAGCTCCGCGACGACCGCCTCGCTGCCGGGCGGGGCGGGGCTTCCCGCGTATGTAGCCTCCACGTTATAAGGACACCCGGCCCGCCCCGAGGTTGCCATCGGCTTTCCCGGGCACACACAGCGCCGCCGGGTTGTTAATAAGGTGACTGGGCCCGGCGGTGGTGGCACCATCGGGGTACGGAAGACGTCTGGAGGACGATGACTACTGCCTACGGCGACGCGGCCGACTTCGAGGGTGCTCAGGTTGACGGTGCTCAGGTTGACGACGGTGCCCGGTTTGACAGTGCTCAGCTCGACACTGCGCCCGGGGAGCTTGACCTGGAGGACCGGCACGCGCTGCGCCGCGTCGCGGGCCTGTCGACAGAGCTCACCGACGTCACCGAGGTCGAGTACCGGGCGCTGCGGCTGGAGCGGGTCGTGCTGATCGGCGTCTGGACCGAGGGAACGCTGGCCGGGGCCGAGAACTCGATGCTGGAGCTGTCCCGGCTCGCCGAGACGGCCGGCTCCGAGGTCCTGGACGGGCTGATCCAGCGGCGCGGCCGGGTGGACCCGGCGACCTACGTCGGCGCGGGCAAGGCGGCCGAGCTCGCCGAGATCGTCACCGCGGTCGGCGCGGACACCGTGATCGCCGACGGCGAGCTGAGCCCCAGCCAGCTGCGACGCCTGGAGGACGTGGTCAAGGTCAAGGTCATTGACCGCACCGCGCTGATCCTGGACATCTTCGCCCAGCACGCCAAGAGCCGCGAGGGCAAGGCACAGGTCGAACTCGCCCAGCTGCAGTACATGCTGCCCCGGCTGCGCGGCTGGGGCGAGTCACTGTCCCGGCAGGCCGGCGGCCGGGTGGCCGGCGGCGGCGGCATCGGTACCCGCGGTCCCGGTGAGACGAAGATCGAGACCGACCGGCGGCGCATCCGGACGCGGATTTCCCGGCTGCGCGGTGAGATCGCCGGCTTCGAGACCGGCCGCCAGGTCCAGCGCCGCCGCCGCAAGCGCAACGAGGTGCCATCGGTGGTCATCGCCGGGTACACCAACGCCGGCAAGTCAAGCCTGCTCAACGCGCTGACCGGGGCCGGGGTGCTCGTGGAGGACGCGCTGTTCGCCACCCTCGACCCGGCCGTCCGCCGCGCCGAGACACCGTCCGGGCGGCCGTTCACGCTCACCGACACGGTCGGGTTCGTGCGGCACCTGCCGCACCAGCTGGTCGACTCGTTCCGCTCCACGCTGGAGGAGTCGGCCGACGCCGACCTGATCGTGCACGTCGTGGACGGGTCGGACGCCGACCCGGCCGCGCAGTTGGCCGCCGTCCGCGGCGTCCTCGCCGAGGTCGGAGCGGCGCAGGTGCCCGAGCTGGTAGTCGTCAACAAGATCGACAGCGCGGACCCGGTCGAGCTCAAGGCGCTGCAGCTGCGCGAGCGCGGCTCCGTGCTGGTCTCGGCCCGCACCGGCGCTGGCCTGGAGGAGCTGCGGGCGGCGATCGAGGAGGCCCTCCCGGTCCGGGAGCGGGTCGTCCTCGCGCTGGTGCCCTACAGCCAGGCCGGCCTGGTGGCCCGCGCGCACGCCGCCGGGGAGGTCTTGCGGGCCGAGCACGGACCGGACGGCACCCTGCTGGAGGCGCGAGTCTCGCCCGAGCTGGCCGCCGAGCTCGCCCAGTTCGCCCGCGCGCCCGAGGCCGCCGCCGCCGCGCCCGTCGTCGGCTAGCCCCAGCTCAGATGGGAGGCTCCTGGGAGCTCCCGGAGAATTTCCAGGGCCACTTGTCTATGACCGCCTCGGTGCAATACCGTAACGGAACCGATATGTGGGCCGCGCCCCGCGCGACGTAGACCACGGCGCGCGCGTGCGCCCGCATCCTTAGGTACGGTCAGCGCCGACGTCTACACCAAATGCATGTCAGGTGGCCGCTCATGATGGCTGGATCGCCCTTCCGCGGTTCCCGGCGGATGAGGACTCGCCGGTGACCGCCCGCCTGCTGACGAACATCGGGCGGCTCTGGACGGGATCTGAGATCCTGAGCAACGCCGCCATCGTGACGTCAGATGACCGCATCGCCTGGGTCGGCCCCGCCGCCGAACTGCCCCGCACCGTGCCCGGCGCCGTCCGTGACATCGTTGACGTGGACCTAGTCGAGAACCTGGGCGGCGGCTTCGTCACGCCGGGCCTGATCGACGCGCACGCCCACCCCGTATACGCGGGGAACCGGGACGCGGAGGTCGCGATGAGGTCCAACGGCATGTCGGACGCGGAGATCACCGCGGCCGGCGGCGGGATCAACGCGACGCTGACCATCACGCGGGGAACCGACCCGTGGACCTTGTGCAACGGCGTCCGGGAGCGGCTGGGGGCGTGGCTGCAGACCGGGACGACCACCATCGAGGCCAAGACCGGCTACCACCTCACGCGGGACGGCGAGCTGGCCGATGTCCGGATGCTCCGCACGCTGGCGGAGGAGCCGGGCATGCCGCGGGTGCACGTGACGTTCCTGGCCGCGCACGTGGTGCCGCCGGAGTACTTCGGCCGCCGCCGGGATTACGTGGAGGCGGTCAGCGCCTGGTGCGCGGACGCCGCCGCCATCGGCGCGGACAGCATCGACGTGAACTGCGAGGAGGGCCGGTTCACCGAGGACGAGGCGCGCTGGGTCCTCAGCGCGGGCCGTCGTTACGGGATGCTCCCCCGGATCCACGCCTGCGGGCAGTCGCGTACCGGCGCGGCCCGCGTCGCCGCGGAGATGGGCTGCGCGTCGGCGGACCTGCTGCACAACGCCACCGACGAGGACGTGGCGGCGCTCAGCCGGGCCGGGGTCGCCGCGGTGATCTGCCCGGCGACCGCCATGCAGGCCGGAGCGCGGCCGCCCGTGCGGTCGCTCATGCACAAGGGCGCCGCGGTGGCGCTCGGCTCCGACCACACGCCCGGCAACGTCGGCATCACGTCGATGCCGCTGGTGATCGCGCTGGCCGTCAACTACCTGGGGATGAGCGTCAGCGAGGCGCTGCGCGCGGCCACCCTCGGCGGCGCGCAGGCGCTGCGCGCCCCGGACCGGGGCGCGATGGTGCGCGGGCGGCTCGCCGACATGGTCTTGTGGGACGCTGACCACGAGGGCGCCTTCGCCCGCAACTTCGGCCTCCAGCCACGGCGCGTCTGGCGCGGCGCCGAGCCAGTGACGTTCTAGCCAGCACCGTTCTAGCCCGCCTTGCTCTAGCCAGCACCGTTCTACCCGGGACCGTAAGCTTGGGCCCATGCCCTCACCCCGCGCGCAGGCCCCGTCGCAGGCCCCGGCTCCGCTCACGCTGGTCATCGGGGAGGAGGAGTACCTCGCCGACCGGACGGTGCGCGAGCTCCTCGCCGGTGCCCGCGCGTTCCTCGCGGCGGCGGCCTTCGGCGCGGGTGACGGCGGCGGAGACGTCCACGAGGTCGAGGGCGGGGAGCTCACGGCGGGGGAGCTGGCGTCGCTGACGTCGCCGTCGCTGTTCGGCGGGGGATCGGTGGTCATCGTCCGCAACGCCCAGAACACCGCCAAGGACGTCGCCGGCGAGCTCGCGAAGTACGCGGGCGCGCCAGCGCCGGACGCGGTCGTCATCCTCGCGCACGCCGGGGGAGCCAAGGGCAAGGCGCTGATCGCCGACCTGAGGAAGGCCGGCGCCGCTGTCATCGAGCACCCCAAGGTGACCCGGGCCGGGGAGCGCGCGCAGTTCGTGAAGGCGGAATTCAAGCGGGTCGGCCGGCTAGCCGATGAGGGCGCTGTGCAGGCCCTGCTGGACGCCCTCGGCTCTGACCTGCGCGAGCTCGCGTCCGCCGTCGACCAGCTCGCCTCGGACACCGAGGGGCGCATCGACGCCTCCGTCGTGGCCCGCTACTACCGGGGCCGGGCGGAGGCGACCGGGTTCAGCGTGGCCGACCACGCGGTGGAGGGGCGGCTCAGCGAGGCCCTGGAGCAGCTGAGGTGGGCGCTGGCCACCGGGACGTCCCCGGTGCTGATCACCAGCGCCCTCGCCACCGGGGTGCGCCTGCTGGGCAGGGTGGGGGCGGCCCCGCGCAACGTCAACGCGAACGCGCTGGCCGCCGAGGTAGGCGCGCCCCCGTGGAAGATCGACGTGATCCGGCGGCAGCTGCGCGGCTGGGAGCCAGCGGGCGTCGCCAGGGCGATCCAGGCCATCGCGGAGGCGGATGCTCAGGTCAAGGGCGAGTCCGTCAGCGCCGCCTACGCCCTGGAGCGCGCCATCCGCCGCATTGTCGCCGCCCGATCGGCCAGCCGCTAGTGTCCTGCGCCGGAGTCCCGGTCAGGTATTCCCGCGGGGGAGCGCATGCCTGACTCCCGGCGAGCCGCCTGGCCGCCCCCGCCTACTGGCCGCCCCGGCCTACTGGCCGGTAACTGCGGCTTCTCGGCGATTATCGCGGGAAAGCCACAGTTGCCGATCGGTAACTGTGATGGGCCGTTCCGCGCGCGGCGAAGCGAGCCGCAGCGAGCGTAGCCTCGAGCGATCTGGCGAGCCGCGCTGGGTCCCGGTGGTTGGCGGGACCCAGCCGGCGCAGCCGGATGCACCGCGCGAGGCTGCACTAGATTAGGGAGCCTGGGGGAATGGGCTTGTATCCCCCAGGAAATCAAGCGTTCTGGAGCTCGTTGAGCTTCTTGGCGATCGCGGACTTGCGGTTGGCGGCCTGGTTCTTGTGAATGATGCCCTTGCTGACGGCCTTGTCGAGCTGACGGGTCGCCAGGCGCAGCGCGGCCGTCGCCTCCTCGACGCGGCCGGCCTCGGACGCCTCGCGGAACTTGCGAACGTGCGTCTTCAGCGCCGACTTAACGGCCTTGTTGCGCTGGTGCGCCTTCTCGTTTTGCTTGTTCCGCTTGATCTGCGACTTGATGTTCGCCACGCGTGTAGGTCCTTTGCGTTAATTCTGCTCAGCTAAGCCTGGTGCGCTCGTCGACAGTGCTCGTCGACACTGCCCGTCAACATTGCCCGCCCGACGCGGCAAGAGCAGTAGTAAGAGGGCGCGACGATGAAGGATAGCCGAGCCTGCCCCTGTTCCTCAAACCAACCGGATTCAAGGTGCCGCCCGGAAGCGGCGGCACCGCAAACGCGCACCGCTTCATCAAGCCCTAGCGCTCATACCATAACCTGATCAAGGGGTCGGCCGCGTGCTGGCAGCCGGGCAAGCCGCGGGCTGATAGCGCCGCGGCGCCGGCCGCGCCGCGACGTCCCCGCCACTGGCGTCCTCCGTCATGACCGCGATCGCCCAGGCGATCGCCCGCAATCGCCTGAGAAAGCTAGGTAGCAATGAGCTCTCCGGCTCAGCCGGCCCCCAAGCCTGCCAGCACGCCGCAGGCCGTGATCCGTAACTTCTGCATCATCGCGCACATCGATCACGGTAAGTCCACCCTGGCCGACCGGATGCTGCAGATCACCGGGGTGGTCAGCGACCGGGACATGCGCGCCCAATACCTGGACCGGATGGACATCGAGCGTGAGCGCGGCATCAC
>JAICUO010000358.1 GCA_025935815.1 Streptosporangiaceae bacterium | reverse complement strand
GGCGGTCAACGGGCACGCCGCCCTCGCCGTTGGCCGCGATCTGCCACGCGCGAGCCAGCGCGGCCGGCTTGCCGGAGGCGTCGCTCAGCGTCCCCTCAAGGAGGCGGATCCGGCGGCCGTCGCGGATGATCGCGGTCGTCACCGTCAGCGGCACGCGCGGGACCGGCCCCAGGAACTCCACCGTGATCCGGGCGATCCGCATTGCCTCCGCCGGATGCCGGGCCCGCATGACGTGCCCGAGCAGCGCGGTCGGCGGCCCGCCATGCTGGGCATCGGTCGACCACGGGCTCTCGGTCGCCAGGGTCGGCACGAATGTCGCGTCCGGTCCGGGCAGGTAGTACGCCTCTGGTGCCCCGCCCGCGCTGCCCGTCCCGCTCACGAAAGCCAACCCTATACCGCCTCATCCAGGGCACTATGCTGGCGGCCGTCGGCGCCGATCCTGTCGGCTGGGGTGAACATCTCAAGCAGGTGCGCGTCCAAGCCCGGCGTACTGCCCGCCGTGAAGCCGCACACGCAGGCCCGGTTGTCGTCGGCCGCCTCGGCGTGCACGGTGCCGCCTCGGGCGGTGTCAGCGGGAGCCGTGTCGTCGGCCGGGATGAACTGCTCGCCCAGGTGATCGGTGAGGTCGTCGGAGCCATCCGCCTCGTATCCGCAAGCACATCGGCAGGCGCTCATGCCAGGGCCGCCCAGACGCGCTTGACGTCGTTGCCGGGGAACACGTCCCAGCCCCAGTCCTGGCTAAGCGCGCTGACCAGTTCCAGTCCCCGGCCGGTCTCGTCGGTAGCGGCAGCCTGGCGCGGGGCGGGCACGCCGAGCTCGGGCGTCAGGTTGTCGCAGACCTCCAGCCAGAGCCAGGCGCGATCGGAGGACAACCGCAGCCACAGCACGGGGAGCCTGCCGTGGACGTCGTAGCGGGGCTGGCCGTCTGGTCCGGTGGCCGCGCGGACGACGTTCGAAGTCAGCTCGCTGATGATCAGCCCGCAATCCTCGGTCAGCCTGGCCAGGCCCCAGCCGGCCAGTACCAGCCCGGTGAACGCGCGCGCCAGGCGCGGCGCGGTCGGCAGCGCGCCGAGCGGGCCGAGGCCGGCGAACAACGGCCGGGCCTGCGCCTGTCGCGGCGCGGCTTGCGCTCTCGACGGTTCCGGGGTCCTGTTCATGAGCGCGAGGCCCGTGCCCTCCATTGTGCACCAACTTTCCGTGATGGGTAATTGCCGACCAAAGTAGCCCGCGCTAAATATCTGCGACAACCTGAGTGGTGGAATTGCGGCGACAATTTTGCGAGTAAATCGGCAATGGGCGAAACTTGATTCTTCCGGGCACCCGGGCCTGCGGAGGTCGCGCCCGCGCTCGGAATCTCGCCATGCAGGGAAAGTCGGCGCTCTCGCGAGCGCGCCGGGTACCGAGACCCGCCTGTGTCGGGAATCAGGGCGTGCCTTAGCCCAGTGCGCTGCATGGGATCGGAGTGTGCGCCAGATCGGGTGCTGCACGGGATCGGACCGTGCACCGGATCCGGCCCTGCGCGCGAGCCTGTTCTGCCCCGGATCGAGGCGTGCCCAGGAAACGGGGGTGCTCAGCGGGCCGTGCCATCGCTAAGCTTGACGTGGCCTGGTAGCCCATGGGCAACCACGGCAGGCAGTGAAGGATGAGGAGGTTGGGTCGCCATGACGAGCGACACGTTCACCGACTGGCGCAAGGCCACCTACAGTCACGCCAATGGCAGTTGCGTGGAGGTCGGGGCGGCTGGCCGGACTGTCGGCATCCGAGACACCACGCAGGCCGGGCAGGGACTGATGCTGCAATTCCCGTCTACCGTGTGGCTGGCCTTTATCGAGAACGCCAAGCGCGAGAGCGCGTAACTGAGCTTTCGATGCAACGTGCCGGCTGCTATCGGCGCGTTTGGCTTGCCTGAATGCGTCTCGTATCTAATAATGGGCTTACTGTGATCTAACGCGGTAAGCCCGCGCGATAACCGTGGGCGGACGGGAGGCCCGTGATGGCCAGTCCCCACGTTCGGCGACTACGGCTGGGAATGGAGTTGCGGGCACTGCGCGCCGGACGCAATATGACCCAGGCGCGCGTGGCGCGGCTGATTGGAAAAACGCGCAATGACATTTCCCGGCTGGAGAACGGGCAGAGCGCCGATCCCGCCGACGTGCTGAACATCTTGGAGGCCTTGGGCGTCGCGGACGAGCAGTGGACGGTGCTGACGGCCATCGCTCGCGATGCCGTTGAACCCGGCTGGTGGGAGTCGGTCAAGCACATCGGGGAGCGGCAGGCGCTGTACGCCAACCTGGAGGCCGGTGCGGCGACCATCTGCACCTACGAGCAGACAGCGCTTCCATGGCTCCTTCAGACCCCTGACTACGTCCGGTCGCTGGCCATCTCGGGGGCGGCCATTGAGCCAGTCTCCGGAACGATAGACGGCATCCTCGCCGGGCGGGCGGGTCGGCAGCGCAACCTGCGTCGTCCAGGCGGCCCCGCAGTCGAAGTGCTCGTTGATGAGCTCAGCGTACAGCGGCATGGCGCGCCTGCCGCAGTGCTTAAACCGCAACTCCGCCATATCGCTGAGGCCATGACTAGGGGCGGGCTCCCCAACGTCCGGGTCCGGATTCTGCCCATCCAGGCGAAGATCCGTGACTTCCTGCAGCCCCGCTGTGCGTTCTCGATCTATGCCTACCCGGATCCCGGTGACCCCCGCGTCGTCGCCATCGACACCGTGACCTCCGACATGATCCTGACCGACGAAGCCCAGGTCGCCCCCTACGTGCGCATGTACGAGCGACTCCGCGAGACGGCCCTGTCGCCCGAGGAGAGCGCCAAGCTCCTGATCGAAGCCGCCGACGCCCTCCCCGGCAATTAGGTCGCCGCCCCTCGCCCGTCGGTCCGGCGACATGGCCAAGCTTGCGATCCAAGCGGTGTAGTCGCTTGCGTTTTCGAGTTAATTGCGATAGAGTTCTATGTAATTCATCCAGTGTCACTTGCTATCGCTGGGCGGAGGTGTCGGGTCGTGGATATCAGGTATGGCAGCCAGTTCCTAGCCGAGCGGTACCGGCCCGGCGCGCGCGACCAGCGGCTGGCGGAGTTCGCCCAGGGCCGGTGGGGGGATGGCGGTCGGTCGTCGGGGTGGCTGACCTCGGGGTGGCTTGCGCTGCAGGCAAGTGACGTGTCCCGGCCTGAGGTGCTCGCCGAGGCGACCGGGGATGAACTGCTCGGCATCGGGCGGGCGTGGAAGTCGCTGGAGACGTGGAGCTTCTGCGGCAAGCTGGCCGTGGTCCGGGAGCTGATCCGCCGGTTCCCGCTGAACGAGGACGACGAGCCGGGGCCGGTCGCGGGCGGGCTGCCCGATGAGTGGGACCCGCGGCTGCACCACGAGGTGGCGGCCGCGCTGGGCATCTCCGTGGCCGCCGCTGGCAAGCTGGTGAACCTGGCGTGGACGCTGGACGCGCGGCTGCCCGGCATCAGCCAGGCCCTGCTTGCGGACCGCCTGGATCCCGGGCGCGCGAAGATGATCGTGGACGAGACCAGCATCCTGGAGACCGAAGGCCTTTTCGCGCGGGCCGAGGCGATCATCCTAGCTGGCCTGCCGGGCTGCAAGACCTGGTCGGACCTGCAGCGCCTCGTGCAGCGGGCGGTGATCACGGTCGATCCGGAGGGGGCGCGCAGGAGGCGGGAGCGGGCCGAGCGAGAAGGCGCCAGAGTGCGGTTCTGGCGGGAGAGCACAGGGACCTGCGCGCTGCGCGGCACCGGGCTGCCTACCGACCAGGCCCTTGCTGCGACGGCGAATATCGAGGCCCGGGCACTGGAGTACAAGGCCGTTGCGATTCGCCGGCCGATGGACATCCTCCGCGTCATGGCCTACGTCGACCTGATCAACGGCGTGCCGGTCGCGCAGCGGGCCGCGTGGGCGCAAGCGGAAGACGATGCCCGCCAGGCGCAGGCGGCGCCAGGCGAGGCCGACCGGCAGGCCGGTCGCGACGCCCGCCTGCGCGAGGCCGCCGCCCAGGCCAGGGATAAGTTCCGGGAACGGGCGCGGGCCAGGGCCGACCGCCACCCCGGCAGCCCAGGCAGTCCCGGCAGCCCTGGTAGCCCTGGTAGCCCCGGCGGTCCCGGCAGCCCTAGTAGCCCCGGCGGTCCCGGCAGCTCTGATAACCCCGGCAGTCCCGAAAGTCCCGGCAGTCCCGAAAGCCCCGGCAGCCCCGGCCAGGACGATGGTCCAGGGAACGGGCGCCCATGCGGCTCTGATGACGGCCAGGGCGGTAGGCCGCTACGCGATGGTGACCCCGGTGGCGGTCCTGGTGACGACCACGATGATGGCTCGGACGGCTCGCCCCGGCCCGAGGGCGGCTGGCCTGATGACTGGCCGGGCGATGACTGGCCCGCCGCCGCGCATCCTGGCGGCGCTGGCTTCAATGACGATGGCTTTGATGGCGATAGCCTCAATGGTGCTAGCCCCGATGCCGCTGGCCTTGACGGCGCCGGCCAGGATGACGGGCCGCCGCCGGAGGATCCTGGTACGGGCGACAACGACGGTGGCCCCTGTCCGCAGTGCGCCGGCCCCGGCGGTGTCACCGGACTGGCCATCCGGGCGAACCTGACGCTTCCGGCGGGGGCGATCCCGTGGCTGGCCGACCTGGCCGGGGGATGGGGCGGATCCGACAGTGACGGCGGGGATGGTGGCGGCGGGGGTGGCGGTCCAGGTGGCGGTGGCGACCGGGCGGGTCCCGGCGGCGGCCGTAATGCCGGCTCCGGCCGCTGTCCGGTTTGCGAGGACCGGGGGAGTGGCCGCATGCTCGGCGGATCGTTCCCGCCTGTCCGCGAGAACCTGACGTTTCCGCTGCTCACGCTCCTTGATCTGGCCGAGCGGCCCGGCGAGGCGCACGGCCTGGGGGCACTGGACCCTGCCCTGGCCCGCCACCTGGCGGCGGCGGGCGCGCGGCACCCGGCGAGCGAGTTTTGCGTGACCGTCATCAGCGAGCAGGGGTACGCGATCGGGCATGGCTGTGCCAAGTCCCCTCGTGCCAAGGCTCCTCCTGGTAAGGCGGGCCGGGCGATCCCCATCAGACCGGATCGCGCTACCTTCACGCCGGCGGCTGGCGCCGGCCCCCGCGGCGGCTTCGGGTCCTGGATACTCACCCTGCCCGGGGCCCGGGCGCCATTCACGGTGGACATCGGGCTCGTTCCGGTCGATGACTGTGATCACGGGCTCGCCTCGGCCGGCTACCAGCCGAGCGGCAGGCTGCGTCACCTAGTCCAGGTCCGTGACGGCGCGTGCTCGTTCCCGGCGTGCTCCCGGCACGCCCGGGAGTCGGATTACGAGCACGCGCGGCCATTCGATGAAGGCGGCCGCACCTGCGCGTGCAACGCCCACGCGTGCAGCCGCTCCTGCCATCTCGTCAAGCAATCACCCGGCTGGGCCGTCGCCAAGCCCAGTCCCGGCTGGACCCAGTGGACTACGATGACCGGCCGCGCATACCTCCAGGGTCCCTGGCGCTATCCGGCGTGACAACGGTGGCGACCTGGTCGAGGCCGGAAACCTTCAGCAGAGACTCGGTGATGGGGCCCACGGCGCCGGCCTGGATGGTGAGCCGGGACTGGCGGGCGGCGCGGAACAGGGCGCGGATGGTGGCGCTGTCACAGTACGTGACGGCGGTCATGTCGGCGATGACGGCGCTGGAGGCGGCTGCCGCCTGGTCGAGGGCGGCCTGGAATTGCCCGACGTTGGTCACGTCAATGTCGCCGACGGCGCGCACGGTGGCGGGCGCCCCCTCGCCGGCGGGCAGGAACTCGAACCGGGCATGGGGGACGGGGCCGGCTGGGCTGGCGTCGTTGGTCATGGCTTCAGGTCCTTGGTCATGGTCACCGTGGTCCCGTGCGCGGACGAGTCCATGGTGACGGTATCCATGAGGGCGTGCATGAAGATGATGCCGTGGCCTCGGGTGCCCGGGGCGGGGTGCGTGCGGTCGGCGGGAGGAGGGCGCCAGCGCCCGGTGTCCGCGACGGTCAGCTGGACCCTGGCCTGGGTCGCGTGAGCGGTGAGGGTGATCTGCACTGGCTCGGCGCTCGCGGGGCGGCCGGTGGTGGCGTGCTCGAAGGCGTTGGCGGCGGCCTCGCCCGCCGCGATCATGATGTCGGTGGCCTCCTGGCCGCCGATGCTGGCGGCGGACAGCCACTGCCGCAGCCTGGCCCTGAGCGCGGCCAGGCAAGAGGGGTCATCCGCGGGCACCTGGGCGGTCAGCGGGGCAGGCGGGTGCCGGTAGATCAAGACGGCCACGTCGTCGTCGTAGCCGGCCGCAGGCGTCATGGCCGACATCACGTGATCGGCGACGTGGTCAGGATGGTCTTGGGCGTGCGCGGCCAGCGTGGCCGCCGCGGCGTCGATCCCGGTGTCCAGCGGCTGGTCCGACGCTCCACGAGCCCGTCGGTGTACAGCATCAAGGTGGCGCCGGGCGGCAGGGTGACAGTCGCCTGGCTGCGCTGCCAGCCGGCGGGCAGCATGCCCAGCGGCAGGGACTGGGCCTGGTCGAGCAGGCGGCACTCTCCAGCGGCGGTGGCGAGGATGGGCGGCGGGTGCCCGGCGCAGCTGTAGGTGACCGTCCCGGTCGCCGGGTCGATGATCGCGCAGAACACCGTGGTGCATTCCGCTCCCGGGATCCGGCTGGCGAAAGTGTCCAGGTCAGTGAGGGCCTCGGCTGGGCCGGGAGCACGTAGCAGGACAGCCTGGCCGGCCGAGCGGAGCTGGCCCATGACCGCGGCGGCGGACAGCCCCCGGCCGACGCAGTCACCCGCGGCGACGCCCGTTAGCTGGCCGGGCAGCGGGGCCACGTCATACCAGTCACCGCCGACCTCGAGCGGGGGAACGCCGGGGTATACCGGGCCGCGAACCCGCGCGGGAGCTCGGTGGGGGCGAGGATGGCGTGCTGGAGGGTGAGCGCCACGGTGCGGGCCTGCTCATAGTCCCGCGCCTTGGCGAGCACCTGGGCCAGGTGGCTGGTGAGGATCGAGAACAGTTCGCGCACTTCGACGCTGACCGCTGCGCCGGCCGGGAACTCGGCGACTATGGCCGAGGAGCCTGTCCCGTCCAGCGGGGCCGCGAGCAGGCAGGTGCCCGCGTCGCCGGGCAGCACGGCGAGCGAGGCGGCCGGGTGATGCCGGACGGCCTCCAGCGCTTCCGTCGCCGCGCGGGAGGGACCCTGGCCGGGGGCGAGCCGGGGCCACCCGGTGATGGCGGGGGTGTCGTCGCTGGACCACAGCGCGGCGAGCACCTGGCTGGCGCGCAGCGCGGCGGCGCTCTCGCGGGCGGCCGTGGTGAGCATCTCGGAGATCTCGCCGGTCGCCGCGAGGGCGGCGGCGAAGCTGGCCAAGGTGGCCTCGCGCTGCCCGGCCAGGCGTTCGCCGGTCACGTCGCGAGCGGTGCCGACGAACAGGCGGCCGGGCCCGTCCGGGCTGGGCAGGCTGGTTGAGCTGCAGGCGAGCCAGACGGTGCGCCCGTCGCGGTGCCGGGCCGGGACCGTGTAGCGACCGCCGCCATGCCGCTGGTAGTCGGTGAACGCCTGGGACATCGCCGCCCACCCGTCAGGGTCGGTGCCGGGGGCCGGAACCCAGGGATGCGGCCACCGGAACGGCAAGCCGTCCGGGCCGTAGCCGACCAGGGCCAGGAAGGCCTGATTGGCCTCCAGGATGGTGCCCTGGCGATCGGTGACGAAGAAGCCTTCCTGCAAGGAGTCGATCAGGGTACGGCGGAACTGCGACTCGCGGTTCCTGAACCGTGCCATGCCCAGGTTGGAGCGCACCCGGGCCAGCAGTTCCATGGCGGAGAACGGCTTGACCAGGTAGTCGTCGGCGCCCGCCCGCAGGCCCTCGATGGAGGCCTCCTGCCCGGCCCGGGCCGACAGCAGCAGCACCGGCACGGCCGCGGTGCGCGCGTCGGCGCGCAGGGCGGCCAGCAGGCCCAGGCCGTCCAGCCCGGGCATCATCACGTCGCTGACGACCAGGTCCGGCGGGTCGGCCAGCGCCGCCTCGAGCGCCTGCCGGCCGTCCGCGGCGGTGCGGACGTCGTAGTGCGGCCCCAGCAGCCGC